>NZ_DBNGPQ010000104.1:0-18251 GCF_057122925.1 Umezawaea sp.
CCGGCGGAACCGGCAGCCACCCGATCCGGCGGAACCGGCGGCCGCCGGAACCCACCACGGCGCCCCAGCTCACCTCTTCCGCAGCGACAGCAACGCTTCCAGGTTCCTCCGAGAGCCCTCATCCCCCAACGCGGCCCCCGACCGGTACCACCGCTCCGACTCCTCCTCGTCCCCCATGAAGTCGTAGTGGTCCCCCAACCCGCCCATCGCCTCGGCGTGCCCGAGGTCAGCGGCCTTCCGGTACCACTCGGCCGCCTCCTCGTGCTCGTCCCCGTGGTACAGGAACTGCCCGAACGCGGTCATCGCCTCCACGTCACCGCTCTCGGCGGCCCGCCGGAACCACGTCTCGGCCTCGGCCAGCCTCTCGTCGTCCTCCTCGTACCGCGGGGTGAGCAGGTCACCCAACTCGATCATCGCCCGCACGTCGCCCGCGTCCGCGGCGATCCTCAACCCGGCTTCGTCGGTCACGCCGCCATTCTGGCCGACCCGATGTCCGCCAGCACCGCCTCGGCCGCCCGGCGCCCGGACACCAGCGCCCCCTGGATCGAACTGGTGTCCCGGTGGTCCCCGCACACGTACTTCCTGCCACCGACCCGCACGGGCAGCCGGAACCGGTGCGGCGCGGGCATTCCCGGCAGCGCGCGGGGGATCGAGTACCGGGCCAGCAGCTCCCACGAACCGGCGTCCACCCCGTAGAGCTTCCCGACCTCGGCGCGCACGTCCGCCTCCCCCGCCGACGCGTCGAGCACCGAGGCCTGCACCAGCGGCCCACCGCACGGCACCACCTCGGAGATCACCGCGGTGTTCACCACGAGCCCGCCGTCCCCGTCCACGACGAGCGTGGGGTCCCGCAGCGGCGACTCGGGCGGCCGGAAGTACCACGTGGTCACCCCGTTCCACGACGGCTCGCGCAGCCCCGGCAGCAACCGGGCCGCCACGCTGCCGTCGGTGGCTACCACCACGGCGTCGGCCTCGACCCGCTCCCCGCCCGCCAGCTCCACGCCGTCGTCGCTCACGCGCACGACCTCCTCCCCCAGCCGCACCGCCCCCGCCGGGAGCCGGGAGGCCAGCTGGCGCGGCAAGGCGGCCATGCCGTCGGCGGGCAGCGCCGCGCCGCCGCGCGCGAAGCTGCGCCACACCAGGTGGAAGAAGCGCGAGGACGTGCTCAGCCCGGACTCCAGGAACACCCCGGCCAGGAACGGCCGCAGCACCGCGTCGACGGCCCGGTCGGACAGCCGCCACCGCTTCAGCTCCTCGGCGGTGGTCCGGTCGGTGGAGTCCACGATCGACCGGTCCGGCCCGAGCCAGTCGCGCGCCGACACCGCTCCGAGCGCGAGCAGGTCGCCCACGCCGAGCACCTGCTGCGCCACGGCTCCCTGCCACGCGGACCGGCCGGTGCGCGGGTCGGCGAGCAGGTCGTGCCGCCCGCCCTGGTGCACGAACGCGCCGGACCGCAGCGGACGCAGGTCGAGGGCCGCGAGGTCGAACCGCCGCACGACCTCGGGGTAGGCGGGCAGCAGGATCTGGAAGCCGCGGTCCACCCGGACACCGTCCACGACGTCCGTGCGCACGCGACCGCCGACGTCGTCACCGGCCTCCAGCACCGACACCGACACCCCGTTGCGCGACAGCACCTCCGCCGCGCTCAGCCCGGCCAGGCCAGCACCAACCACCACGACATCAGCCATGGGCCGACGCTAACCGGCCCCCACCTCCCCCGCACGACGACGATCAGCTGCCCAGTGCCGTGCGCAGGGCGGTCACGTCGTGGCCCGCGTCGGCCAGCAGCGGCCCGACCGGTCCGTCGAGCAGGACGGCGACGAGGTCCTCGGTGCCGACGGCGGAGGCCCCCCGGTCGGCGACCCGCAGCCGGGCGGCGTTCACGCTCCGGCGGGCCTCCGCGCCCAGCGCCACGGACTCCCCGAGCGGTGCGGGCGCGACCCGGACCAGGGGCAGGAGGCCGGGCAGGTCGACGCCGTGGGCGTGCAGCACCTCCAGCGCCGCGCGGTCCGGCAGGCGGTGGCCCGACCACTCGACGAGCCGGTCCAGCGACAGCAGCCCCAGCAGCAGGTCGACCGGTTCGACCTCGGCGCCACCGCGCCGGACGGCCTGCCGCGACGCCTCGGCGATGACCGCCGTCAGCACCGGCGAGCCGACCCCGGAGGACAGCCAGCGCATCACGAGCCCCGGCTTGCCGCCGAACGCGCCGGACTTGCGCAGCACGGCGACGGACAGGGGCTCGGAGGGGTCGTCCAGGGCCGGGTCGACGGCCGCGGCCACCGCGTCGGCGTCGATCCGCCGCAGCCGCAGCGCTTCCACGGCTCGGCTCCCCCGCAGGTCCAGCAGGCCGAGCAGCAGGTGCGAGGGCAGGACGGGGTCGGTCCCGGCGTGGACGAACGCGCGGCGCAGGCACGCCCGCAGCGCCGGGGTGGGTGGGGGCGGCTGGCCCACGATGCGACCGCGCTTGCGGGTGGTGTAGTGGGCTTCGCGGAGCGCGGCGGTGACGAGCGCGTCGGCCTCCTGCTCCGGCGGCTCGGTCTCGTCGTCCGCGCTGACCCAGTGCGGCGGGTCCAGGGAGGCGATCACCCCCATGAGGCTCCCGGCGTCGCGCGCGCCCGGCGTGAGCGCCCTGGCGGTGGACGCCTCGGCGTTCAGCATCACGAACAGCAGGTGGTCGGTCGCGGTCACCTCGTGGTCGAGCCGGGCCGCGCGGGCCAGCGCGCGGGACAGGAGGGTGGTCGCGTCGGTGGTGGGTTCGCCTGGGTGCATGTCGGCACGCTACGAACCGCGCGGGCACGGGCGCGTGTGCCGATCGACCGCGGATCGTGGCCGATCGGCCATCGCGGACGGCCGATCGGCGCGCGGGGCCCGTGCGAGGATCGGTGTCCCGGCGAGTGTTCCTGGAGGACTGGTGCGGCAGAACCCGCCGTGGCGGATCGGGTGGCGCGACACGGCGCTCGTGGTGGTGGTCCTCGCCCTCGGTGCCGTTCCGGCGCTGCTGGGCGAGCACGTGCCGTTGTGGACGGTCGCGCTGGCGTCCGTCGGCGGCGCGGCGCTCGTGGTGCTGCGCACGCGGTGGCCGCTGGCGTGCCTGCTGGGCACGATCCCGCTGTTCGCGCTGCCCTCGCTGGTCCCGGTGCTGTGCACGGCCGTCATCGCGTTCACGGCGGGCAGGCGGTCCAGGCCCGTGTGGCGGTTCTGGCTGGCCGTGGCGACCACCGGCGCGGCGGGGCTGCTGCTGTCGCTGCTGTTCGAGGAGCGGCGCGACGGCGGACTGCTCGCCGCCGCGGTGGGGTCGTTCGTGTTCCTGATCGGGATCCCGGCGCTGGCGGGCACGCTGCTGGGCGGGCGGCGGCCGATGGTGCGGCTGCTCAAGGAGCGCAACGAGTACCTGGAGCGCGCGCGGGCGCTGACCGCCGCGCGGGCCCGCGCGGACGAGCGGACGCGCATCGCGGGCGAGATGCACGACCTGCTGGGCCACCGGCTCAGCCTGATCTCGATGCACGCGGGCGCGCTGGAACTCGGCGCCGCGGACGCCGCGCCGAAGGTGAGCGACCAGGCCAGGCTGCTGCGCACCACGGCGGCCACGGCGTTGACCGAGCTGCGGCAGATCCTGGGCGTGCTGGGCGTGTCGTCGGACGGGCTGGACGAGCAGACCGGGACGCGCGCCGACCTGGCGGCGCTGGTGGAGCAGTCGCGCGGCGCGGGCGTGGCCGTGGAGCTGGCGTGGACGGGCGGTGACCTGGACGACGTCGACGCGCGGACCCGCTACGCCGTGCACCGGGCCGTGCGCGAGGGCCTGACGAACGTCCACCGGCACGCGCTCACGGCCCGCGCGACCGTGGAGGTGCGCCGCACGGAGGACCGGGTGCTGGTGACCGTGGCGAACGGGCCGGAGGCCCTGGCGCGGCGGACCCCGCCGGGCACCCGGCGCGGACTCGCGGGGGTCGAGGAGCGCGCGGTGCTGCTGGGCGGCTCGTTCACCGCGGGCCCCACGCCCGAGCGGGGCTTCCGGCTGGCCGTGGACCTGCCGGTGCGGCCGGGCGAGCCCGTGCTGGACGAGGCGGTGCCGCCGCCGGGGACCGAACCACCGGAGGTGATCACCGCGCAGGTGCTCACCGCGCCCAGGCTGGTCGGCGCGGGCTGCCTCGCGGTGCTGCTCGCCACCCCGTTCGTGATCGCTCTGGTGGGAGTGGTGATCACGCTCGTCGTAGGGTGACGAGCGTGATCCGACTGCTCATCGCCGACGACGAGGCGTTGATGCGCGCGGGCATCTCGATGATCGTCGAGCACGCCCCGGACATCGAGGTCGTCGCCGAGGTCGCGGACGGGCGCGCGGCCGTCGCGGGCTGCCGCGAGCACCGGGTGGACGTGGCGCTGCTGGACATCCGGATGCCCGGCGGCGACGGGCTGACGGCGGCGGCCGACATCGCCCGCCACCACCCGGCCACGAACGTGGTGGTGCTGACGACGTTCGGCGAGGACCGCTACGTCGCCGAGGCCCTCAGGGCCGGTGCCGTGGGCTTCCTGCTCAAGGACACCGGTCCCGCCGACCTGATCCAGGCGATCCGCGTCGCGGCGCGCGGCGAGTCCGTGCTCGCGCCGACGATCGTCCGCAGGCTGGTCGACCGCTTCCTGGTGCCCGACAGCGCCGAGTCGGCCAGGAAGCGGCTGGAGCGGCTCAGCCCGGCCGAACGCGACGTGCTGCGCGAGGTCGCCACCGGGGCGTCCAACGCGGAGATCGCCGCCGCCCTGTACATGGCGTCGGGCACGGTGAAGGCCCACATCAGCCGGATCCTCACCAAGCTCGACTGCGCGAACCGCGTGCAGGCGGCGATCCTCGCCCACGAGGCCGGACTCCACTAGCGGGCGGCTCAGCGGGTCCGGTAGTGCGCGTGGAGCAGTCCGCTGGGGAAGGAGCGCTCCTCGACCAGGTCGAGGTCCAGGCGCACGCCGTCGGGGAAGAACCGCTTGCCGCCGCCGACCACGCTCGTGGTGATGAACAGGTGGTACTCGTCCACCAGCCCCGCCTTGATCGCCTGGGCGGCGAGGGTCGGGCCGTCGACGGTGAGGTCGTGCTCGGCCTCGGCCTTGAGCGCGCGGACCGCCTCCGGGTCGAACGTCCGCTCGATCCTGGTCTTCTCGCTGGACACCGACTCCAGCGTCGTGGAGTACACGACCTTCTCCGCGGCCCGCCAGTCGCGCCCGTACTGGAGGATGTGCGGCGGCACGTCCGGCTTGGTGTGCACGGTCTCCCAGAAGAGCATCGTCTCGTACATCCGCCTGCCGTAGAGGTACGTGCCGACGGGCCGGAAGAGGTCGTTGATGAAGGTGTGCACCTCCTCGTCCTCGGCACCGGTGCCGAGGTCGCCCTCCGCCGCCTCGGCGTAGCCGTCGAGCGAGGTGATCATCGAGTAGATGAGCTTGGCCATGCGTCTCCTCCGGGTTCGAGCACGCCGGCCTTCCGGCGGCCCTGAACCCTATGACCTCAGCACGACCGAGAACTCATCGTCTGCGCGGTGACCCGCGTCGCAAACCGGTCATCCACGTCCAGTGCGGGGTGCACGGCTCGTCCCGGATCAACCAGGGCGAACGCCGGTTCGGGTTGCCCGCCGAGCAGAAGATCAAGCGCGGTGCCCCCGCGAGCGTGCGGGCGTCGTCGACGGATTCCCGACGCAGGACACTAGAAGTACGTACCGGACCACGGCGCGCGGGCCGTCGCGAACAGCGCGTCCGCGCGGGCCGGCGCCGCACCGTCGAGCACGTCGATCCGGCCCGCCCCCGCCAGCTCGGTGAACGACACGTCGCCGAGGTAGGTCGCGCCCAGCAGGTCCACGTCCAGGCTCACGTCGGCCGCGGCGGTCGTGCGCTCGACGCCGTCCGGGGTGATCCGGTACGCGCCGTCGTTGTCCGGCAGGTACCGGTCGCGGACCTCCAGCACCACGGGCTCGGCCGAGCCGTACCCGCGGGCGGCCAGCGCGGCGGGCACGTCGACCAGCCGCAGCCACGTCTCGTCCTCGACGTCGGTCACCTTCACCGCGCGCCGGTCCACCACCAGCCATTCGAGTGGCTCGTCGAGCGGTCGCAGCTCGCCGACGACCTGGTCCACGACGTCGACGCGGAACACGAAGCGCCACAGCTCCGCCCACACCTCGGGGGTGGTGGCGACGAGGTCCTCGACGGTGAGCACGGACGGGCTGCCGGAGTCGCCCATGCCGCCCTTGACCGAGTACACGACGTACCCGTCGTCGCCGTCCGCGCCGCGGTGCACCGCCATGCGGGAGTTGTCGTAGCGCAGCGCGCGGTCGACGTTCATCGTCCACCACGCGGGCCAGCGCGACGTCATGCCCGGCCGCGTCAGCCCCGCCCTGGTGTAGACCTCGGGCGCCACCACCACGGCGGTGTCCAGGTCCACCAGCCGGATCCGCCCGCCCGTGCCCGCCGACGGCGCAGGCGTGACGCGGTGCCGGTCGAGCTTGAGCTGCCTGCCGCGGGACGCGACGCCGTACCCGAACCGGCCGTAGATCACGGCCTCGGAGGCGCGCAGGACCGACACGACCTCGCCCGCCTCGCGGAAGGCCTGGAACTGCCTGCGCATCAGGGCGCTCAGCACACCGCGCCGCGTCCAGTCCGCGCGCACACCGACCCGGCTGACCGCCGCCGCCGGCACCTCGGCCCCACCGGGCACGGCCAGCAGCGCGGGCCACGACTGGGCGGTGCCGATCATCTCGTCGTCCTGGAACGCGCCGAACGCCCGACCGGGGTCGTAGGAGCGCTTGACGTGCTCCCACCTGTCGTCCTCGGCGGGGGCGCTGTGCAGCGAGCCGCGGAAGAGGGAGTGCGCGGTGCGGTAGTTCGATTCGTCGAGGACGCGGATGTCATGGTCGGCCACACGGGGGATCCTGCCTCGTGGGCAGGCCGAGCGCGACCGAGTATTCGACGCGGAAGGGCCACCGGGGCGGTGCCCCGGTGGCCCTTCCGCTCGTCAGAGGGTCAGCCGGTGGGCTGGCCGACCTCGTACTCGCCGTCAGCGGTCTTGACGGTGATCTTGACCTTCTTCTCGTTCCCGCCGACCTGGACGGTGCAGTCGAAGGTGGCCCCCACCTTGACCTGGTGCTCACCGGAGCAGGTGGCGCTCTCGACGTCCGGGATCTTGTACTCGTCCTTCAGGATCGAGACGACGCCCTTCTGCACCTCGGCGTTGTCGAACACCTTGGTGACGAAGAAGCCGGGCGCCACGAAGCCGGTGATGCCGACCGCGGCCGCCACGAGCACGACCAGGGCCACCACGACCCACAGGACCGCGCCCGACTTCTTGGGCTGCTGGCCGTACGGGTCGCCCTGGCCGTACGGGTTCTGCTGCTGCCCGTACGGGTTCTGCTGGCCGTAGGGGTTCTGCTGCTGCCCGAACTGACCGCCCTGCGGCGGCGTGCCGTACGGGTTCGGCTGCCCGAACTGGCCACCCTGCTGGGGCGTGCCGTACGGGTTGCTCTGCACCTGCTGGGTGGGGTCGTAACCACCACCCGGCGGGGCGTACGGGTTCTGCACCTGCTGGGTCGGGTCGTAGCCGCCCGGCGGCTGCTGCGGCGCCGCGTACGGGTTCGGCTGCTGCTGCGCGCTCGGGTCGTAGTTGCCCTGCGGGTGCACCTGCGTCGCTTGCTCGTGCGGAGGCAACTGCCCCCACTGCGGCTGCTGCTGCGGGTCGGGCTGCCCGTAGGGGTTCTGAGCGGGGAACCCGCCCGACGGAGTGCCGGAGTACCCACCACCCTGCTGCGGGGGCTGCTGGCCCCACTGCGGCTGCTGCTGCGGGTCGTTCCCTCCGGACGGACCGTACGGACTGGTCATGCTCGGCCTCCGGAGATCGGTTCGCGCACACGTGTGACGCGCTACAGGTTGCGGGCGCGATCAAACCACAGGACGGGCCACCCGACCCATCCGCCCCGCCAAGCTTTCCCAGACCGTGGCCAAGACCACCACCTGTGTCAACCAGGACGGAACCACCACACGCCCCTCAGTTGTGAACCAGACCATTCGACCACCAACAGCCGACCAGCACCAGCGACCACCACCCCCCATCCCCGAGCAGACCAGGACAACCGGGTGGCGACCACGGGAGCAACGGCCTTCCCCTCCCCGCCCACCAGGGGGCAGAAGGACGCCGACGACGGACCGTGGCCGGGGTGACGTGGGGTTTCGAGCCGTGAAAGGGGGTGATCGGACAGGCCTTCGACCTGGCCTTCAGCCCGATCGAAGGCTCACAGGAGAGCACTGGGACCACCTCGGCCGCACCGCGCTGGAACAGGCAGCCACCCACCCCAGGGCGGCACCGAGCGCGCCACGCCGCGCCCGGCCCACCCGACCTGCGACCCCTACACCGTCGCCATCGCCACGACACCCCGCCGAAGCGCCTCCACGGCCTTCCCGGCAGCAGCCCCCACCGGATCCCCGTGGCCCATCACGTTCCGGATCTGGTCCAGCAGGTCCACCACCTGCCGACACCACCGCACGAAGTCCCCGGCCCCCAACTCCGTACCCCCGGTGTCCCCGGAATCGAGCACCTTCTCCAACGACTCCCCCCGAGCCCACCGGTACACGGGCCAGGCGAACCCCGGATCCGGCTGCCGGGTCCGGTCCAACCGGTGCCGCCGCTCGTCGTCCTCGATCTCCGCCCACAACCGAGCCGTGGCCAACATCGCGTCCGAGATCGGCCCACCGGGCAGACTCGTCTCCACCGGCCCGTCCCGCCGAGCCTCGTACACCAGCGACGACACCACGGCCGCCAGCTCGGCAGGGCCGAGCCCCTTCCACACCCCGTGGCGCAGGCACTCGGCGGCGAGCAGGTCGGACTCCCCGTAGATCCGGGTGATCCGCTTCCCGTGCTCCGTGACCTCCTCACCGGGCCCGTTCTCGTGCGCCTCCAGGTACCCGCGCTCCCGCAGCAGGGCCCGGATCCGGTCGAACTCCCGAGCCAACGAGTGCGTGGTGGCGGCGACCTTCCGCTCCACCAGCTCCGTCTCCTGGAGCAACCGGTGGTACCGCTCCCCCCACCGGGCGTGGTCCTCCCGCTTCTCACACGCGTTGCAGGGATGCGCCCGCAGGGCCCGCCGCAACGTCGCCAGCTCGGCGTCGTCATCCGCCGTCGTCTTCCGCCGACGCACGGTGGGCACCTGGATGCCGGTGTTCCGCACCGTCGCCGCCAGGTCCCGGCGGGACTTCGGCGACCGCACGTCGACCTGCTTGGGCAGCTTGATGTGCCCGAGCACCTCCACGGCGACCGGGAAGTCGGCCGACGACAGCCGCCCGGCCCACCGGTCCTCCGTCACGACCAGCGGCCGAGCCTCACCCATCGGCTCGTGCCCCGGATCGATCACCACGGCCAGCCCGGACCGCCGCCCGGACGGCACCGCGATCACGTCGCCCTTGCGCAGCCGCTCCAGCGACGCCGCCGCCTCGGCCCGCTTCGACGAGCTGTTCTGCTTCGAGAGCGCCTTCTCCCGCTCCGTCACCCTCCGCCGCAGCGCCGCGTACTCGGTGAAGTCGCCGAGGTGGCACGTCATGGCCTCGGCGTACCCCTCCAGCGCCTCCCGGTTGCGCTCGATCCGGCGGGCCAGCCCGACCACGGACCGGTCGGCCTGGAACTGCGCGAACGACTGCTCCAGCAGGTCGCGGGCCTTGGCCGCGCCGAGCGCGTGCACGAGGTTGACCGCCATGTTGTAGCCGGGCCGGAACGACGACCGCAGCGGGAAGGTGCGCGTGGACGCCAGCCCGGCGACCTGCTTGGGGTCGACACCGGGCTGCCACACCACGACGGCGTGCCCCTCGACGTCGATCCCCCGCCGCCCCGCACGCCCCGTGAGCTGCGTGTACTCACCGGGGTTGAGGTCGACGTGCGCCTCGCCGTTGTACTTGACCAGCTTCTCCAGCACGACCGTGCGCGCGGGCATGTTGATGCCCAGGGCCAGGGTCTCGGTCGCGAACACGACCTTCACCAGGCCCCGGACGAACAGCTCCTCGACGGTCTCCTTGAACGCGGGCAGCAGCCCGGCGTGGTGGCTCGCGACCCCCCGTTCGAGGGCTTCGCGCCACTCCCAGTACCCGAGGACGCGCAGGTCGGGCTCGGGCAGGTCCTTGGTCTTCTCGTCGATGATGCCGCGGATGACCTCGGCTTCCTCCATCGTGTTCAACCGCAGACCGGACCGCATGCACTGCGCCACGGCCGCGTCGCACCCGGCGCGGCTGAACACGAAGTCGATCGCGGGCAGCAGGTTGGCCGCCTGGAGCCGGTCGATGATCTCCAGCCGCGACGGCGGCTTGAACCCGGAGCCGCGCGGCGCCCCGCGCCCGCCCCTGTCCTTGTTGTTGCGCGACCGGCTCCAGGGCACGTGGAAGCGGGCCAGGTCCTCGGTGTGCCGCAGGAGCTGCGGGTTGATCCGCGCCTCGCCGTCGGTGTTCTCCCCGATGAACAGGTCGAACATCCGGCCGCCCGCCATCATGTGCTGCCACAGCGGCACGGGGCGGTGCTCGTCCACGACGACCTTGGTGTCGCCGCGCACCTCGACCAGCCACTCGCCGAACTCCTCGGCGTTGCTGACCGTCGCGGACAGGCCGATGAGCTGCACCTGGTCCGGCAGGTGCAGGATCACCTCCTCCCACACGGCGCCGCGGAAGCGGTCCGCGAGGTAGTGGATCTCGTCCATGACGACGTAGGCGAGGCCTTCGAGGGTGTGCGAGTTCGCGTAGAGCATGTTGCGCAGCACCTCGGTGGTCATGACGACCACGGGCGCGTTGCCGTTCACGGACGTGTCGCCGGTCAGCAGGCCCACCGACTTGGCGCCGTAGCGAGCGACCAGGTCGGCGTACTTCTGGTTCGACAGCGCCTTGATCGGTGTCGTGTAGAAGCACTTCAGGCCCTGCGCCAGCGCGAGGTGCACGGCGAACTCGCCGACCACCGTCTTGCCCGCGCCGGTGGGGGCGCAGACGAGCGCCCCGTGCCCCTCCTCCAGCGCTTCGCAGGCGACGCGCTGGAACGGGTCGAGGTCGAACGAGAGCACGGACAGGAAGTCCGTCAGACGCGGATGGGATGCCCGGCGCCGGGAGTCGGCGTACGCGGACGCCGGGGACCGGGAGGAGGGAGCGTTCGAGCGAGGAGCCACACCTCAAGGCTGTCACACGGCACCGACAAAAGCGGTGAAGATATCCGGGGCCCGGCGGGGTGTCCGGGCTTCCCGTCCGCAGTCGGGGGGTGCTGGGGACGGGAAGCCCGATGGTGCGTGAGCACCTGCCACCATTGTCGCGGACGGCCGTTCGGGCGTTACACCGGATGGCGTACCGGAGTCACCCGTTCTTCGGCATGAGGGCGTACACGCTGGCAGGAGACCCGGAGCCGCCCCTGTTGACGGTGCCGCCGACCAGGATCCAGGCGCCGACGGGCGGCAGGGCGTCGAGGTTGGCGAGGACCTCCAGGCTGATCCGGTGCTCCCGGTAGAGCAGCTTCGACACGGCGAACGTGTCGTCGACGCCCACGTCCGGGCCGAACGTGTCCGTGCCCAGCGCGCCCCGTCGGCCCAGCTTGCCGGTCTCCAGCAGCCACTCGACCGCGGCCACCGAGAACCCGGGCTGGTGCAGGCGGCCGTCGGCGTCGGCGTTCGCGAACGCGGGCGTGCCCCAGCGGGCCTCCCAGCCGGTCTGCAGGACGACGGCGCACTCCGGCGGGATCGGCCCGTGCTCGGCCTCCCACGCCAGCAGGTCGGCGACCGCGACGGCGTGGTCGGGGTCGGCGCACCGCGCCCGGACGTCGACCTTCACGGCGGGCAGGAACAGGTCCTCGGTGTCCAGCTCGTCCGCGCCGGGCTGGTCGGCGTTGAAGTGCGACGGCGCTCCCCAGTGGGTGCCGGTGTGTTCACCCTGCTGGAGCAGCCGCAGGTGGTAGCCGTCCTCGGCGACGGTCGCCACCGTCGTCGCGGTGAACGGCGGGTCGCCGGGGTAGAGCGAGGTGCGGTCCGGGTCGTTGAGGTGGGCGAGGTTCACCACGCGGTAGTCACCGAGCACGACGGTGAGCCCTGGTGAATATTTCTCCCGCGCGCGTCCCCCGCCGGGGAGTCACGGGGTAGTGGATACTGTGAGTCACGTACAAGAGACCACACACGGGGGCAAGACCGCGTCAACACCCATTCGGGTGGTCAGCGCAGGCGGCTCGAACGGGTGTGCGACGATCGTTGCAGGTCAAGCACGACGAAACGGGGATCTGTTGTCCAACCCGCGCCAAGTGGTCAACCAGTGGATGTCCTTCACGGACGGCGAACTGACCGACCACGTCCGACACCTCGTCCGCAACCAGGGCCCGCAGACCACCCAGGTCTGGGCGCAGGTCCGCACCAACGCGGTTCTGGCCGGTCGAGTCCGCGGCACGCTGTCCATCCTGCGCGCGCAGACCAGGGACAGCCGTGACGCCGCCATGTGGACCGCGTGGATCAGCAAGGCGCAGCAGGAGCTGTCGACGCCGCCCCCTGCTCCCGTCGCCGCGCCCGTGGTCGAGGAGCCGGTCACCGAGCCCGTGCCCACCCCGGCCGCCGAGCAGAAGCCCGCGGTCGAGCCGCCGTCGGCGATGGAGAGCACGCTCCAGTTCAGCCTGCCCGACGCGCCGTCGCGGCAGCAGAAGCCGACCAGCGCGGCCCCGGCCGTGATGTTCCAGGCGCCGGGCCAGTAGTCGCAGCCGGACGGGTTCCCGGGGGGTACCCGTCCGGTCCGGTGCTCGGTACGGTCGAGATCGTGGAATTCCAGGACGTGGTGCGCCGCAGGCGGATGGTCCGCACGTTCACCCCCGACCCGGTGTCCCCGGAGAGCCTCGACCGGATCCTGCACAACGCCACCCGCGGCCCGTCCGCCGGGTTCTCGCAGGGCCAGGCGTTCCTGGTGCTGGAGGGCGCGGAGCTGGAGACCTTCTGGACCGTGGGCGCCGCCTGGGTGCACGAATCGGCCCGCACGGCCCCGCTGGTGATCGTGCCGCTGTCCTCGAAGCGGGTCTACCTCGACCGCTACGCCGAGGACGACAAGGGGTGGACCGACCGCGCCGAGTCCCACTGGCCCGTGCCGTACTGGCACATCGACACCGGCATGGCCGCGCTGCTGATCCTCCAGACGGCGGTGGACGAGGGTCTCGGGGCGGTGTTCTTCGGCATCGACCCGTCGCTCGTCACCGAGTTCCGCGAGGCGTTCGGCGTGCCGGAGGACCACGAGCCCATCGGGGCCATCGCGATCGGGCGCTCGGCCGAGCCGAAGCCCACCAACACCTCGGCGATCACCCGGCGGCGGAGGTCGCTGGACGACGTCGTGCACCGCGGCCGCTGGTAGTCGGGTCACGGGACCGCGGGGAACTCCTCGACGCCGAGCACGCGCAGCAGGTCGAGCCGTTCGCGCGTGGCCGCGTCCGCCGGGGTGAGCACCAGCAGCTGCTGACCCCGGTCCGGGGTGACCAGCGTTTCGCAGTTCATCACCAGGTCGCCCACCCCCGGGTGCACGAACGTCTTGCGGTCCGAACGCCGGACGGCGACCTCGTGCCCGGCCCAGAGCCCGCGGAACTCGGCGCTGGCCTCCACCAACCGCGCGACCAGCCCGGTGACCTCGGGGTCGTCGGGCCGACGGCCCACGACCGCGCGCAGGTCGGCCACGAGCCCCCGGCTGTGGTGCTCCCGCTCCTCCGGCGGGCACAGCTCGCGGGCGGCGGGGTCGGTGAACCAGCGGTGCGCGACGTAGCGCCGGTCGCCGGGCAGACCGGTCTGGTCGCCCGAGAGCAGGACGGCCGCCCGGTTCTGGGCGAGCACCTCCCCCAGGTCGGACAGGACCAGCGCCGGGGTGTCGCCGAGCAGGTCGAGCAGGCGCAGCAGACCCGCGCGGGCCAGGCGCGCCACCCCGTCGGCGGGTGGCGGCTGGTGACCGGCCAGGTGGAACAGGTGGTCGCGCTCGTCGTCGGACAGGCGCAGCGCACGGGCCAGCGCGCCGAGCAGCTGGGTCGACGGCCTGCTGCTGCGCCCCTGCTCCAGGCGCACGACGTAGTCGACCGACATGCCCGCGAGCATCGCCACCTCCTCCCGGCGCAGGCCGGTGGTGCGGCGGCGGGGGCCGTCGGCGAGGCCCACCTCGGCCGGGCGGATCGCCTCCCGCCGCCTGCGCAGGAAGTCGGCGAGCTGGTCGCGCTGCATGGCCCCATGCTGCTCCCCGGCGCCGGTCCCGGCCAGGGAGCCGCGCTCCCACGATGAACGCTCCGCTCCCGCGCCTCCCGGCCAGGGCGCAGGGTGGCAGGCATGACGACGATGAAGACCCGAACGCTGGGCAGGACCGGTCCGACCGTGTCCGCGCTGGGCCTGGGGGCGATGGGCATGTCCGACGCCTACGGCCCGACCGACCGCGCCGAGAGCGTGGCCACGGTGCACGCCGCGCTGGACGCGGGCGTCACGCTGATCGACACCGGCGACTTCTACGCCATGGGCCACAACGAACTGCTGCTCGCCGAGGCCCTGCGCGGCCGGGACCGGGACAGCTACGCGCTGAGCGTGAAGTTCGGGATGCTCCGCGGGCCGGGCCACGAGTTCGGCGGGCCCGACAACAGGCCCGAGGCGGTGAAGAACTTCCTGGCGTACTCGCTGACCCGGCTGGGCACCGACCACGTCGACGTCTACCGGCCCGCCCGGCTCGACCCGACCGTGCCGATCGAGGACACGGTGGGCGCGATCAAGGAGATGGTCGAGGCCGGGCACGTGCGGCACATCGGCCTCTCGGAGGTCGACGCGGCGACCGTCCGCCGGGCGCACGCCGTGCACCCGATCTCCGACCTCCAGATCGAGTACTCGCTGCTGTCGCGGGCGGTGGAGGCGGACGTGCTGCCGACGCTGCGGGAACTCGGCATCGGTCTGACCGCGTACGGCGTGCTCGGCCGCGGTCTCCTCTCGGGGACATGGACGCCCGGCAGGCCCGGTGACCACCGCGGCACCACGCCGCGGTTCTCGGCGGGCAACGTGGAGCACAACCTCGCCCTGGTGGAGGCGCTGCGGCGGGTCGCCGAGGCGAAGGGCCGCACCGTCGCCCAGCTGGCCATCGCGTGGGTGGCCGCGCGGGGGGCGGACGTCGTGCCGCTGGTCGGCGCTCGCACCCGTGACCGGCTGGCCGAGGCGCTGCCCGCGGTGGACCCGCACCTCACCGCGGACGACCTCGCCGAGATCGAGGGGGCCGTGCCCGCGGGGTCGGCGCGGGGCGACCGGTACCCGACCGCGCACATGGCGAACCTGGGCGTCGGGAACTAGAACGTCACGACCTGGCGGATGGCGTCGCCGCAGGCCAGGCGGTCGAAGCCCGCGTTCAGCTCGTCCAGGGCCAGCGTGCCGGACAGGAGTTCCTGCACCGGCAGCTGGCCCGACCGGTACAGCGCGACGAACCGCGGGATGTCCCGGCGGGGCACGCAGGAGCCGAGGTAGCTGCCCTTGAGGGTCCGCTCCTCCGCGACCAGGCTCAGCGCGGGCAGCACCAACCGCCGGTCCGGGTGCGGGAGGCCGACGGTGACCGTCGTGCCGCCCGCCCCCGTGGCCGCGTAGGCCTGCGCCAGGACGTGCTCGCTGCCGGTCGTGTCGATGACCTTGTCGGCCCCTCCTCCGGTCAGGTCGCGCACCGCCTCCACGGCGTCCGGACCGCCCGCGACCTCGTGCGTCGCACCGAGCTTCCGGGCCAGTTCGCGCTTGTGGGCCACCACGTCCACGGCGACGATGGTCGACGCCCCGGCCGCCTTCACGGCCAGCAGCGCGGCCAGTCCGACGCCGCCGAGGCCGAACACGGCCACCCGGTCCCCCGGCGCGACCTGAGCGCTGTGGAACGCCGCCCCGGCCCCCGTCAGGACCGCGCAGCCGAACAGCGCGGCGATCTCGGGCGGCAGGTCGGCGTCCACCCGCGTCGCGGAGGCCGTGGACACCACGGTGTGCTCGGCGAAACCGGACACACCGAGGTGGTGGTTCGGCCGGCCTCCGTCCGGCGCCCGCCAGCGCGTGGCGCCGGACAGCAGCGTGCCCGCCCGGTTCGCCGCCGCGCCGGGCTCGCACAGGGCCTGGCGGCCCGCGACGCACTTGCGGCACGACCCGCAGGCGGGCACGAACGACATCACCACGTGGTCGCCGACCGAGAACTCCGCCGTCCCGGGCCCCAACTCCACGACCTCACCCGCGGCCTCGTGCCCCAGGACCATCGGGAGGGGACGCGGGCGGGAGCCGTTGAGCACCGACAGGTCGGAGTGGCACAGCCCGGTCGCGCCGACGCGGACCAGCATCTCGCCGGGGCCGGGCGGGTCGAGGACCAGGTCCTGCACCTCGATCGGCCGGGAGTCGGCGTAGGGGGCCGGACGCCCGGTTTCGAGCAGCACAGCGGCGCGCACGGTCATGCGACCAGCAAACCCGCCATCGCGCCCCGCAGTCCAGTAGGTACTTCCACCGGTTTGCGGGTCGTCCGGTCGACGAACACGTGCACGAAGTGCCCTTCGGCGATCAGCGTGTCGTCGGCCGCCAGGAAGGCGACCTCGTAGCGGACGCTGGAGCGGCCGAGGTGGCCGATGCGGAGGCCGCCGTCCATCGCGTCCGGGAAGGAGAGGGAGGAGCGGTAGTTGCAGTGCGACTCCACGCACAGCCCGATGGCCGAGCCGCCGTGGATGTCCAGACCGGACTCGATGAGCCAGGTGTTGATCAGGGTGTCCATGAACGCGTAGTGGACGACGTTGTTGACGTGGCCGTACACGTCGTTGTCGTTCCACCGCGTGGGGATCCGCTGCCAGTAGCCGTAGTCGTCGCGCACGCGACGCACCTTACGGGGATCCGGTCGAACCGCTCAGCGCCCGGCGAGGAGATCCAGCTCGGCGAGGATCACGGGGTAGGTCTCGGGGTGGAGTTCGACCAGGCCTTCCACGACGTCGTGCCAGTCGAGTTCGACCAGGTCGCGCACGAGGGCCTGCTCCAGTGGCAGCCTGGTGCGCGCGCGATCGGTGATCGGTCGCGCGGACCTGATGAACCCGTCGTCGTCCTCGTCGAACCCGATGGGCTGGGCCGCTGCGGCGAGCACTTCGGTGAACGTGCGCATCCGCGTCGAGAACCGCCTCACCACGCTCTTCGCCCGCGTAGCGCTGAAGATGGCGTCAGCGCGAGCATCGTCGACGTCCCCCCACGCCTCGTCGCCGTTCACAGTCGAGTGGTCGACGATCCCTTGCGCGAGATCGCGCACCCGCTCGACCAACGCCGTCGTGCGGCCGCGATCCGCCAGGTTCGCGGCGACCGCGAGCAGTGCGGTCAACGGGCGCAGCCGATCCGCGGGTGCGGCGAGCGAGCCGATCTCCGCTTCGACCTCGTCGATCAGCACCCCGCTGCGCGTGGCCTCGGCCACGATCGTCAACGCCGCGATGCGGTGCTCGACCTTCGAGGCGGAGCGCGCGATCGCCTCAGCCCGCGCGAAGTCACCCGCTGCCATCACGACCCGAACGAGTTCCAGCCGCGGCCGCCGCTGGTGGGACGGCTCACCGACCTGCTGGAGAGCGGCTTCGGCGCGATCGACCGAACCGGCGCTGATCGCGCCCTCGGCCACGAAGGCCCACGCGGTTGATCTCGCCAACGGGTCGCGCATGGACGCTGCCGCCAGTTCGGCACGGTCGAGGTCGCGGAAGTCCGCCATGATCCTGACCCAGAGCACCGATCGCCGTTCGTCCTCAGGACTGGTCGCAGCGCGTGCGACGCGTTCGGCGAGGACGAGCAGGTCGGCGCCGCGATCCAGGTCACCGGCCCTCAGCACCGCGGCGGCGACCGACATGATCGAGTCCGAGGCTCCGCTGAGCAGGCCGTGGTTCCGGACCACCGACTCGGCACCGTCGAGATCACCGGCGTCCGCCATCACCTCCGCCATCGACATCAGCGCGGCGATTCTCCCCACGGCGTCGGGGATCTCCCGTGACGAGATCTCGATCTCCCCGATCAACCGGCTGATCCTCGCCTGTTCGCCGGACTGCGTCGCCAGCGCTCCACCGATCCGCGCCAGTCTCGAACAGAGCAGCGCGGCGTCCGTCGTCGTCCTCGCGATCACCTCGGCGCGGTCCGGATCGTGGTCGGCGATCGCCGCGACGACCGACGTCAGGCACCGCTCGCGATCCTCGACCGAGTCGATCAGGTTCACCAACCGCAGAGCCCGGTCGTGATCACCGAGACCTGCTGCGAGGTCGGCGACGGCAGCCGCTTCAC
>NZ_DBNGPQ010000105.1:0-10065 GCF_057122925.1 Umezawaea sp.
CGCCAGTGCGGGCTCCTCCACGGCCGTTCACGGGATGGCGAGTCCGGCCGCCCGCAGGGATTCCTCGACGCGCAGCCGTTCCAGTTCGCGGTCCACGCCCTCGGGGAGCGAGTCGAGGCGGTGTTCGACCTCCACGGCCCGGCACGCCTGGACCAGCAGCGCGTCGTACGCCTCCCGCGCGCCGCGGCGGCGGGCCACCGGGGTGCCCGCCTCGTACCCCGCGAGGATCCGGTGCACGCGCCGCAGGTCCGCTGACACCTGTTCGATCGACGGCCCGGACGGTGGCGCGGGCGAGCGCCGCCGGAGCCGTCGCACCAGCCTCGGGGCCGCGATGACGGCCCAGCCCAGCACGACCGGTGTGGTCACCACCGCGGCGTACAACACCAGGTTCTCCACCGGAACCTCGGCCACACCCGGGAGTCTACGTCGCCGGGGGCCCCGCTTGGAGGGCCAGGTACAGGTCCACGCGGGTGGCGAAGTGGCCGAGGTCCACGCCGAGCAGGTCCTCCACCCGCCCCATCCGGTACCGCAGGGTGTTCACGTGCACGTGCAGCTTCGCCGCGGCCGTGGTCCACGAGCCCGAGTCGTCGAGGAACACCCGCAGCGTGCCGAGCAGGTCCGTGCCGTGCTCGGCGTCGTAGTCGAGCACGGCGCCCAGCAGCCGCGTGCGCACCGAGGCGCGCAGCTCCTCGGGCACACCGGCCAGGAGCAGCTGGTGCAGCGCGATCTCCTCGCCCGCCACCACGCAGGTGCGGCCGGTCCGCGCCTCGCCGAGGCGTCGGGCGTGCGACGCCTCCTCCAGCGCGCCGCGCAGTCCGGCGACGCCGACCGGTGAGCTGATCCCGACCAGCAGCCGGGTCGAGTCGAGGCCGGGTTCCAGTGCGCGCAACGCCATCCGCGCGACGTCGGCGGGGTGGTCGGCACCG
The DNA here is from genome assembly GCF_057122925.1 of Umezawaea sp. Lineage (NCBI taxonomy): Bacteria > Bacillati > Actinomycetota > Actinomycetes > Pseudonocardiales > Pseudonocardiaceae > Umezawaea > Umezawaea sp. The sequence goes on from NZ_DBNGPQ010000105.1 coordinate 927, forward strand.
GCGGAGGTCACGGCGTACACCTCCGAGCCGACCACCGCGACCAGTGCGCGCGGGGCGATCTGCGCGACCAGCTCCTCCAGCACGGCCGCGGCGAGGTCGGTGCGGCGGTCGGACGTCGACAGCGCCAGCACCCGCAGCGGCGCGTCCGGGTCGAAGCCCGCCGCCGACACCCGCGACCGCAGTTCACCCGGTCCGGCCGAGCCGTCCAGCACGAGCCGCAGCAGGGGTCCGGCGGCGCGGTTCTCGATCACCCGGCCCTGGGCGATCCGCGAGCGTTCCAGCGCGACGAGGCTGGCCAGTTCGGCGGCGATCTCGTCGTGCGACAGGTCCCCCCGCACGGCGAGGACCCAGTTCGTCAGCCTGCCGCCGCCGCGTTCGGCCACGGGCAGCAGGGTCGTGCCGCGCACGACGCGGGGCAGCCGGTCGGCGCGCAGGAAGTCCCGCACCAGCGCGGCGGGCTGCTCCACCTCGGCTCCCGCGACGAGCCTGCCGGTCGTGGACAGCACCGAGCAGGTCGTGCCCAGCTCCCGCGCGCCCGCCTCGACCAGTGCGGGCAGGCCCTCCGGGACCGCGGTCAGCAGCCGCCGGTGCCGCCCGAGCAGCGTGCCCGCGTCGCCGATCCGCTCGGCGGCCAGTTCGAGCACCACGCGCTCGGTGATGACCGCGAACGACAGGTCGACGGGGACCTCCAGCAGCGGCACGTGGTGCCTCCTGCACGCCTCCAGCAGCGCGCGGGGCAGCTCCCGCGACTCCGCCTCGCTGGCCGCCAGGGCCGCCACGCCCGCGTGGGCGAGAGAGGAGACGAACACTTCACAATCTTCGGGTTCCCGATGCCACAGCAACCCGGAGAGCACCAGCTCACCTCCGGAGAGGTACCTGGCCGGATCGGGTAGTTCAGTGCCGTAAAGCCTGGTCACGGGCCGGTCCAACAGCTCGTCGCCGGACCTCAGGCGCAACCGCAGCTCCGGCATCCCGAGCAGGGCACGCACGTGCACCACGGTCACCTCCGTCGTCCGATCGAGTTTGTAGGAAAGCACAACCGCCCCGTCTGTAGGAGCCTTGGCTTCATGCGCCCTGCCGTAGCCGTTCCGCGGCCCTCCTCTGTGTACTGGCTCACACACCGATTGGAGGGCGAGTGACGATCTCCACCCACGTGCTGGACGCGCAGCGCGGCAGGCCCGCCACCGGGCTGGCCGTGCGGCTCGAACGCGCCGACGGGACGCTCGTGTCGAACGGGGAGACCGGCCCGGACGGTCGGATCACCGGCTGGGACGCGACCGAGGTCGGCGTCTACCGGCTGGTGTTCGACACCGGGGCCGTCGCGCCGTTCTTCCCCGAGGTCGTGCTGACGTTCCACGTGGCCGACCCGGCCGAGCACTACCACGTGCCGCTGCTGTTGTCCCCGTTCGCGTACTCCACCTACAGAGGCAGCTGATGGACTTCCTTCGCCCTGACACCTTCGCCGAGGCGCTGGCCCTCAAGGCCGAGCGGCCCGACGCCGTGCCCATCGCGGGCGGCACGGACGTGATGGTGGAGCTGAACTTCGACCACCGCAGGCCGCCCGCGCTGCTCGACCTGACCCGGATCGCCGAGCTGCGCGGGTGGTCGACCACCGACGACGGGATCCGCCTCGGCTCCGGTGTGCCGTACACGCGGGTCATCGAGCAGCTCGGCGCGCAGTTGCCGGGGCTCGCGATGGCGTCGCGCACGGTCGGGTCGCCGCAGATCCGCAACCGCGGCACGGTCGGCGGCAACCTGGGCGCGGCCTCCCCCGCCGGTGACACGCACCCCGTGCTGCTGGCGGGTGACGCGGTCGTCGAGGTCGCCTCCACGCGCGGCACCAGGATGATCCCGGCCACCGACTTCTACCTCGGGGTGAAGCGCAACGCGCTGGAGCCCGACGAGCTGATCGCCGCCGTGCACCTGAACGCGGCGCCGGGACCGGAGCAGTTCGCGAAGGTCGGCACCCGCAACGCCATGGTGATCGCGGTGTGCTCGTTCGCCATCGCGCTGCACCCCGCCGAGAGGCGCGTCGGCGCGGCGGTCGGCTCGGCCGCTCCGACGCCCCGGCGCGCCACGTCCGCCGAGGAGTTCCTGGCGGGCGAGCTGGACTGGGACGCGCCGAAGCCGCTGCTGGACTCGGTGAAGCGCCGGTTCGGCGAACTGGTGGCGGAGGCCGCGAGCCCGATCGACGACGTGCGCGGCAGCGCCGCGTACCGCAAGCACGCACTGGCCGTGCTCGCCCGCAGGACGCTGGGCTGGGCGTGGCAGGACCACCTGGGCAAGGAGACCCGCGAATGCGCGTGAACGTGACCGTCAACGGCGAGCAGCGGCAGGCCGACGACGTCTGGGAGGGCGAGAGCCTGCTGTTCGTGCTGCGCGAGCGGCTGGGTCTGCCGGGGTCGAAGAACGCCTGCGAGCAGGGCGAGTGCGGGTCGTGCACGGTGTACCTGGACGACGTGCCGGTGTGCGCGTGCCTCGTCGCGGCGGGCCAGGTGCAGGACCGCGAGGTCCGCACGGTCGAGGGCCTGGCCGACGGCGACCGGCTCGACCCCGTCCAGGAGGCCTTCGTGGAGGCGGGCGCGGTGCAGTGCGGGTTCTGCACGCCCGGTCTCGTGGTCGCGGCGCACGACCTGCTCGACCGCGTGCCGCGCCCGACCGACCCGGAGATCCGCGAGGCGCTGGCCGGGAACCTGTGCCGCTGCACGGGGTACGAGAAGATCCTGGACGCCGTGCGGCTCGCGGCGGCCCGCCGATGATCACCGTCGTCGACCGGGTCGCGGTGTCCACCGTGGACGCCGCGGGCACCGAGCACGCGTACGGCCACGTGGTCGTGAACGGCGACACCATCCGGTCCGTCGGCGCGGGCCCCGCGCCCGCCCAGACCGGTCCGCACACCTACGTCGACGGCTCCGGCTGCCTGCTCACGCCCGGCCTGGTCAACACCCACCACCACCTCTACCAGTGGGCCACCAGGGGCTTCGCGCAGGACGCGACCCTGTTCGAGTGGTTGACCGAGCTGTACCCGGTGTGGCGCGGCCTGGACGCGGGCATCACGCACGCCGCCGCGTCCGCCGGTCTGGCCCGGCTCGCGGTGACCGGCTGCACGACCGCCGCGGACCACCACTACGTGTTCCCGAGCGAGGGCGGCGACCAGTTCGACGCGCTCGTCGGCGCGGGCGGGCGGATCGGCATCCGGCTGCACGCCGTCCGCGGCTCGATGGACCGCGGGCAGTCGCACGGCGGGCTCCCGCCTGACAACCTGGTCGAGGACACCGAGGCCGCGCTGGTCGCCACCGAGAAGGCGATCGAGGACCACCACGACCCGGCGCGGTCGTCGCTCATCCGGGTGGCCGTCGGCCCGTGCTCGCCGTTCTCCGTCAGCCCCGAGCTGATGACCGGCGCCGCGGAGCTGGCCCGCCGCAAGGGGGTTCGGCTGCACACCCACCTCGCCGAGACGGTCGACGAGGAGGAGCAGTGCCAGGCCGAGAACGGCTGCACGCCCACCGAGTACGCCGAACGCCTCGGCTGGCTCGGCGACGACGTGTGGCTCGCGCACACCGTGCACCTGTCCGGCGACGCCGTGAAGCGGCTGGGTGCGACGGGCACCGGGTCGGCGCACTGCCCGACGTCCAACGGGCGCCTGGGCACCGGCACCGCCCCGGTCCGCGACCTGTTGGACGCGGGCGCGCCGGTCGGCCTCGGGGTCGACGGGGCCGCGTCCAACGAGGACGGTGGCCTGGTCGCGGAGCTGCGCCAGTCGGTCGTGCAGGCCCGCCAGCGCGGCGGCCCGAAGGCCATGACGTTCCGCCAAGCCCTGTGGATGGCCACCATGGGTGGCGCCCGCTGCCTCGGCCGCGAGGACGAGATCGGCTCGATCGAACCGGGCAAGCTCGCCGACCTGGCGCTGTGGCGGCTCGACGGCGTCGACCACGCGGGCATCACCGATCCGGTGGCGGCGCTGGTGTTCGGCCCGCAGCCGCCGTTGAGGCTGCTGCTGGTCGGCGGCAGGACGGTGGTCGCCGACGGCGAACTCCGCACCGCACCGGCCGACGACCTCGCCCGTGAACTCACAGCCGCCAGCGCGAAGTTGATCGAGGTGTCGAAATGAGCCTGACCCCCGCGGAACTCACCTCCAGCGTCACCGGTGGCATCGGCGCCAGCCCCCAGCGCCCGGACGGCAACCTCAAGGTGCGCGGGGAGTTCGCCTACGCCTCCGACCTGTGGCACCAGGACATGGTGTGGGGTTCGACGCTGCGCAGCCCCCACCCGTACGCGCGGATCGTGTCGATCGACGTCACCGAGGCGCTGAAGGTGCCCGGCGTGCACGCCGTGCTGACCCACGAGGACGTGCCGGGCACGAACCTGTACGGCCTGGAGCACAAGGACCAGCCCGTGCTGGCGATCGACGTCGTGCGCTACCAGGGAGAGGCGGTCGCGCTCGTCGGTGCCGACCACCCGGAGACCGCGACCCGCGCGATGAAGCGGATCAGGGTCGAGTACGAGGTCCTGGAACCCGTGGTGGACATGGAGACCGCGGCCGACGAGACCCCGCTGCACCCCGGCGGCAACCTCGTGCGGCACGTGCCGATCCGCCGCGGCGACCAATCCCCGACCGCCGACGTCGTGGTGACCGGCCGGTACGAGGTCGGCATGCAGGACCAGGCCTTCCTCGGGCCGGAGTCCGGTCTCGCGGTGCCCGCCGAGGACGGCGGCGTCGACCTGTACATCGCCACGCAGTGGCTGCACGTCGACCAGGGCCAGATCGCGTCGGCGCTGGGGATGCCGCTGGACAGGGTGCGGCTCACGCTGTCCGGTGTCGGCGGCGCGTTCGGCGGTCGCGAGGACCTGTCGATGCAGGTGCACGCCTGCATGCTGGCGCTGCACACCCGCAAGCCGGTGAAGATGGTCTACAACCGCGAGGAGTCGTTCTACGGCCACGTGCACCGCCACCCCGCGGTGCTGCACTACGAGCACGGCGCCACCCGTGACGGGAAGCTGGTGTACGTCAAGGCGAGGATCTTCCTCGACGGCGGCGCGTACGCGTCCAGCACCGGCGCGGTCGTCGCGAACGCGGCCACGCTCGGCGTCGGCCCGTACGAGGTCGACAACGTGACGATCGACTGCTACGGCCTGTACACCAACAACCCGCCGTGCGGCGCGATGCGCGGATTCGGGGCCGTGCAAGCGGGTTTCGCCTACGAGTCCCAAATGGACAAGCTGGCGGCGGAGCTGGGCATGGACCCGGTCGACGTGCGGATCGCGAACGCGATGACCGAGGGCTCGGTGATGCCGACCGGTCAGGTCGTCGACTCCGCGGCCCCGGTGGCGCAGCTGCTGAAGCTGGTCAAGGACAAGCCGCTGCCGCCCGTGTCCGCGACGCTCGACCTGCGCTCGATGCCCGGTGGTGTCTCGAACACCACGCACGGCGAAGGTGTCGTGCGCGGGGTCGGCTACGCCGTCGGCATCAAGAACGTCTGCTTCTCCGAGGGCTACGACGACTACTCGACGGCCCGCGTGCGCGTCCAGGTCATCGGCGGTGAACTCGTCGCGCTCGCCCACACGGCGGCGTGCGAGGTCGGCCAGGGCCTGGTGACGATCATGCAGCAGATCGTGCGCACCGAACTCGGCGTGCAGCGCGTGACGATCCTGCCGATGGACACCAGCATCGGCAACGGCGGCTCCACGTCCGCGTCCCGCCAGACCTACGTCACCGGTGGCGCGGTCAGGGCGGCCTGCGTGGCCGTGCGGGACAAGCTGACCAAGCTCGCCGGCGGTCGTGACCTGTCCGAGGTGGACCTGGCCGAACTGGTCGGCGACGACGTGGTCGACGAGACGGTCGAGTGGCGGCACCGCGCGACCGAGCCGCTGGACCCGGAGACGGGTCAGGGCAACGCCCACGTGCAGTACGGCTTCGCGGCGCACCGCGCGGTCGTCGACGTGGACGTGGAGCTGGGCCTGGTGAAGGTGGTCGAGCTGGACTGCGCGCAGGACGTCGGCAACGCGCTGAACCCGCAGGCCGTGCTGGGCCAGATCCAGGGCGGTTCCGCGCAGGGCCTGGGGTTGGCCGTCATGGAGGAGATCCAGACCGCGGGCGGCGAGGTGCGCAACCCGTCGTTCACCGACTACCTGATCCCGACCGTGCTCGACATGCCGCCGATGAGCATCGACGTCCTGGAACTGGCCGACCCCAACGCGCCCTACGGCGTCCGCGGCGTCGGCGAACCGCCCACCATCTCGTCCACCCCGGCCATCGTGGCCGCCATCAGGGCCGCGACCGGGCTGGCGCTCACCCGCGTGCCGGTCCGGCCCGAGCACATCACCGGAACCTAGTCCCCGCCCTCCGTCCACGTCGCTGCCCACCGGTGGCGGCGTGGACGAGCACGCCCAAGGAGCACCGACATGACCACCCCGACATCCACCGACCAGGCCTGGCTGCGCGACGCCATCGAACTGGCGACGAAGAACGTCGCCGACGGTGGCGGCCCGTTCGGCGCGGTGATCGTCCGCGCGGGCGAGGTCATCGCCACCGGCACCAACCAGGTCACCCCGCTGCTCGACCCCACCGCGCACGCCGAGGTGGTCGCGATCCGCGCCGCCTGCCAGACGATCGGCGACTTCAAGCTCACCGGCTGCGTGCTCGTGTCGTCGTGCGAACCGTGCCCGCTGTGCCTCTCGGCGGCCCTGTGGGCGCGGGTGGAGCGGGTGGTGTTCGCCGCGGACCGCGACGACGCGGCGGCGGCCGGGTTCGACGACCGCGAGTTCTACGAGCTGTTCGGCAAGCCGAGGGAGGAGTGGAGCCTGCCCGTCGACCGCGTCAGCACGGACGTGGACAACGCGCCGTTCGAGGCGTGGCTGTCCCGCCCCGACCGCGTCGACTACTAGAGGGCCGCTGCTGACCGGAGCAGCAACGACGAAACGCGTCCGACGGGGCCGAGGCCGGCAAGCACGGGCCCCGCCGGACGCGCCCACCGGCATGGGAAGGACGTCATGACCCAGCTGAGGAATGACATCCCCGCACGAACACCCCTCGACCGGTTCTTCCGCGTTGGTGAACGCGGGAGCACCCTCGGCCGCGAAGTACGCGGTGGGATCACCACCTTCGTGGCGATGTCGTACATCGTATTGCTCAACCCGCTGATCCTCGGGGCGTCCGCCGACATCACCGGCGCCCGCCTGTCGATCGAGCAGGTGACGACCGCGACCGCGCTGGCCGCGGGCGTGATGACCGTCCTGATGGGTCTCGTCGGCAACGCCCCGCTGGCCCTCGCGGCGGGTTTGGGCGTCAACGGCGTGGTCGCGTTCCAGATGGCCCCGACGATGACGTGGGCCCAGGCGTTCGGCCTGGTGGTGCTGGAAGGGCTCTGCATCGTCGCCATGGCCGTCTCCGGTGTGCGGGAACGGATCATCAACGCCGTCCCCGCCCCGCTCAAGATCGCCATCACCGTCGGCATCGGCCTGTACATCGCCTTCGTCGGCCTGGTCAGCGCGGGGTTCGTCACCCGAACCCCCGACGCGGCCCACTCGACGGTGCCCGTTCGGATGGGCGTGGACGGGCACCTGGTCGGTTGGCCGATCGTCGTGTTCGCCGTGGGTCTGCTGCTGATGATCGTCCTGATGAGCCGCGGCGTCCCCGGTGCCGTGCTGATCAGCATCGGCACGGCGACCCTGATGGCCGTCGCGGTGAACGCCGCCTTCCCCGTGGAGGGCTGGGGCCTGGTCGAGCCGACCGTGCCCGACAGCGTCGTCGCCGCACCCGACTTCAGCCTGTTCGGGCAGGTCGACCTGTTCGGCGGCTTCGCCTCGGCGGGTGCGATCAGCGCGACGGTGTTCCTGTTCACGCTGGTGCTGTCGGGGTTCTTCGACGCGATGGGCACCATCACCAGCGTCTCCGACGAGGCGGGCCTCACCAAGGACGGCAAGGTCGAGGGGATGGGGCGCATCCTGCTGGTCGACGGCGCGGGAGCCATCGCGGGCGGCGTCACGGGCTCCTCGCCGAACACCGTCTTCCTGGAGTCCGCGGCGGGCGTCGGCGAGGGCGCCAGGACCGGTCTGGCCAGCGTCGTCACCGGTGTGATGCTCACCGCGACCCTGCTGTTCACGCCACTCGCGGCGGTGGTGCCCGCCCAGGCGGCGGCACCGGCGCTGGTCGTCATCGGCGGGCTGATGATGGCGCAGGTCCGCCGCATCCCGTGGCACGAGCCGGACTACACCATCCCGGTGTTCCTCACGGCCGCGCTCATCCCGTTCACCTACTCGATCACGAACGGCATCGGCGCGGGCCTCATCTCCTACGTGCTCATCAAGGTCTGCAAGGGCCAGTGGCGCGAGATCGGCTGGATCATGACCAGCATCGCCGGACTGTTCGTCCTCTACTTCGGCGTAGAGGCCATCACCGCTCTGCTCCGCTGACCCAGGAGGCACCGTGGCACTGATCTTCCTCAACGGCGGCGGGATGCGCGGCGGCCCGCTCCACCCGCAACTCCAGGGCACCCCGATGCTGTGCGTCGCGCGCAGCGCACCCAGGTACCGCTACTTCTCCGTCGGCGACCGCTTCCCGGCCATGCACCGGTCAGGCACGGGCAGCGTCGTGGGCGAGGTCTACGACCTCCCCCTCACCGTCCTGCGCGACCACCTGCTCCCCGCCGAGCCGCCGGAGCTGGAGATCGGCGTCATCGAACTGGAGGACGGCGCCGCCTGCCTGGCCACCGTCCTGCGCGACGCCTACCTGGGCGGTCGAGAACTGCTGGACATCACCCACATAGGTGATTGGCACGCCTACCTGGGTGGGAAGAACCGACCCTGAACGTATCCCGCGTGCTCCCCACCGCTCTAGACCTGGTGAGAGCCTCGCCGCTGGGGGTGGAGAGGACCGCGGACGTGAGGTGGTCGGCAGGATGAGGGGCCGGCCGACCACCCACCTCCGTGCGGCACACGCCCCAAAACTGTCGGACCTCTCCGCTAACTTGTGAATCGGGGGGTCCTCACCACCAGGCGACCCCCGCCCCGCCGAACGCACAAAGCCCTCAGGGGGAGTCCCATAAAGGAACTCCCCCTGAGGGAAAAATTGTCCCGCAGCGACCTACTCTCCCACACCGTCACCAGTGCAGTACCATCGGCGCAGGAGGGCTTAACTACC
>NZ_DBNGPQ010000106.1:0-29490 GCF_057122925.1 Umezawaea sp.
CCACGTCCCGGCTGACCGCGTACGGCACGACCACGAGACGGCCGCCGGTGGTCAGCGCGCCCCACATCTCCCAGACGGAGAAGTCGAAGGCGAAGCTGTGGAACAGGGTCCACACGTCGTCCTGCCCCAGGGGCAGGTTCTCGCGCACGCCGTCGATGAGCCGCACCACGTTCCGGTGCGTCACCGTCGTCCCCTTCGGACGGCCGGTCGACCCCGACGTGAAGATCACGTAGCAGGCGTTGTCGGGTGCCACCTCGGGCAGCGCGGCACCGTCGTCGGCCACCGCCTCCTCGACGTCGACGGCCTGCCACGGCCCCTCGGGCACGGCGGCGGCGGTCGGCGGGTGGACGAGGACGGTCTTCGCGCCGACCTCGTCGAGCATGAACGACATGCGGTCGGCGGGGAACGCCGTGTCGAGCGGCACGTACACGCCGCCCGCCTTCAGCACCGCGAGGCACGCCACCACCATGTCCGGCGAGCGCTCCAGGCACACCCCGACGCAGACCTCCGGCCCCACGCCCAGTCCGCGCAGCCGCCGCGCCAGCGCCGAGGAGCGCCGCTCCAGCTCCGCGTAGGTCCACGTCGTGCCCGCACCGGACACGGCGACGGCGTCCGGTCGCTCGGCGGCGCGGTGCGCCACGAGCCCGTGCACGGTCGCGGCCGGGAACCGCTCCTCCACACCGGACCACGACGCCACCAGCTCCGCCTCCTCGGCGGAGAGCAGGTCGACCTCGCTGAGCGGGCGGTCGGGCTCGGCGACGACCCGGCGCAGCAGGGTCTCCCAGTGGCCGACGAGGGCCCGCACGGTCTCGACGTCGAACAGGTCGGTGGAGTACTCGACCTCCAGCCGCAGCCCTTCGGCGCCGCGGAAGACCGACCAGGTGAGGTCGTACTTCGCGGTGCCGGTGGGGACGCTGCCGCGTTCGAGGACGACACCGTCGTCGAGGACCGCGGCGTCGTCCTCCTCGTGCAGGGCGAAGACGACCTGCACGACGGGGCTGTAGCTGAGGTCGCGCTCGGGGTGCAGGTGGTTCACCACCACGTCGAACGGCGTCCGGCTGCGCGACAGGGCGTCCAGGACGTCGGCGCGGGTGCGGGAGACGAGTTCGCGGAACGTCGGGTCGTCCGCCAGGCTGGTGCGGACGACCAGCGAGTCCGCGAAGAAGCCGACCAGCTCCTCCAGGGCGGCCGGACCGCGGCCCGCCGTCGGGGAGCCGATCACGACGTCGTCGCTGCCGGAGTGCCGGGCGACGAGAGCCTGGAAGGCGGCGACCAGCGTGACGAACGGGGTCACGCCCTCGTCGGCGGCGAACTTCTCCAGCGCGGCGAGGGGGACGTCGGTCAGGGTCACGTGCTCGGTGCCGCCGCGGTAGCTGAGCTCGGCGGGTCGGGGGCGGTCGGCGCCGAGGTCGAGGACGGCGGGCGCGCCGTCCAGGGCGCGGCTCCACGCCTCCAGCGACCGGGCCGTGGCCGGGCCCTCCATCACCTCGCGCTGCCAGAGCGCGTAGTCGGCGTACTGGACGGCGGGCGGCTCGGTCGGCGCGGCCCCGGTCCGGTAGGCCTCCACGAGCTGGCGCTGGAAGACCTCCAGCGACCAGCCGTCGCAGGCGATGTGGTGGAACGTCAGGTGCAGCCAGTGCGCGTCCTCGGCCAGGCGCAGCACCTGGGCGCGGAGCACCGGCCCCTCGGCGAGGTCGAACGGCCGCCGCGCGTCCTGCTCGACCAGTTCCCGTGCCCGCGCCGGGGCCTGTGCGCCCAGCCCGGTCAGGTCGGTGGTCGGGCAGGCCAGCTCGCGCCGGTCCGACACCCGCTGGCGGGGGCCGTCGGGACCGTCCTCGAACACGGTGAACAGCACGTCGTGGCGGGCGGCCACGGAGCTGACGGCCGCGGTGAGCCGGTCGACGTCCACCGCGCCGGTGAACCGGAGCGTGACGGGCATGTTGTACACGGGGCTGCCCGCCAGCCAGCGGTCGAGGAACCAGAGCCGCTGCTGGCCGTACGAGAGCGGACCCCGCTGGTCGGCACGGGCGCGCAGTACCGCAGGGGCAGGTGTCTGCCTGTCCTTGTGGAGGCTTCCCATGAGTATTCCCTTTCCTGCCGATCAGTATTTACGGCCGTTTTCGCCAAAGGGGTCGAGACGGAACACTAGGGAGCCGCAATCGAGCGGGTCAACAGACCACCCGCCATCAAAGGTCGAACGATGGAGCCGCGATAGCAAGGAAATAGCAATAGCTCCGAAGGGAAAGATTCGCGGTGCGGGCGATAGACCCGCGATGGAGCGATCCGAACACCATCTCTCCTGATCACAGGCCGTGCCGGCACCCCGAGGACGACCACCCGAACCGGCCGCGGGGGCGACTATTCACGACGGTCGGAGCGTCGAATAGGTGGTGCATCGCGCGACGAAAGCCCACCAGTAGCGAGACCGACCACACTGTTGCCGTCCGGGCAGACCGGAGACACGTCTGCGCTGTCCCGCCGGCGATTCGCCCGGCGAACGGGAGGAAGAGCTATGCCCAAGCAGAATCTCCAGGCACGCGGACCGGTCGACGGTGTCCTGGAGGGCCACGCCGGGCTCAGGGTCGACGGCGAGAGGCTGCTCGGCCGGCTGGAGGAGCTGGGGAAGATCGGCGCCGACCCCGCGGGCGGCGTGACCAGGCTCGGGCTCAGCGCCCAGGAGAACGCGGCCATGGCCTACCTGCGGGACCTGTGCGCCGAGGCGGGCCTGGAGACCGAGACCGACCCGGCGGGCAACCTGCTGCTCCACCGCCCGCACACCCGGCGCGGGGCGGCGCCCGTGCTGCTGGTCGGCTCGCACGTGGACACCGTGGTGCAGGGCGGGCGGCTGGACGGCGCCTACGGCGTGATCGCCGCGCTGGAGGTGCTCCAGGTCCTGCACGAGCACGACGTCGACCTCCCCGTCGAGATGGTCGCCGTCGCCTTCGCCAACGAGGAGGGCGCGCTGATCCAGACCCCGTTCTGGGGGTCGCGCGCGCTGTGCGGCTCGCTGGAGGACGGCCTCGCCGCCGAGGACAGGGCCGGGCGGCCGGTCAGCGCGTACCTCACCAGGGCGGGCGGCTCGCCCGAGCGGCTCCAGGACGCGGCGTGGCCGCCCGGCGACATCGCCGCCTACCTGGAGCTGCACATCGAGCAGGGGCCCTCGCTCGAACGCCTCGGCGTGCCGATCGGCGTCGTGGACGGGATCGTCGGGCGCACGATCCTCGACGTCGAGGTGGTGGGCGAGGCCCAGCACGCGGGCACCACGCCCATGGCCGACCGCCGGGACGCGATGGTCGCCGCCGCCGAGATCGTGCTCGCCGTGCAGCGCGCCGCCACCGAGCGGGCCGTGTGCGCGACGGCCACCACGGGCTACCTGGAGGCCCACCCCAACGTCACCAACACGATCACGGGCACCGTGCGGCTGACCGTGGAGGTCCGCGACACCGATCCCGGCAGGCTGGTCCGGGGCGAGGCCGACGTGCGGGAGGAGTGCGCGCGGGTGGCGGCGGCCTCCGGGTGCACCGTCGACGTGCGGGCGTCCATGCGGTCGCGCCCGGTGTCGACCGCTCCCCCGCTCCGGGACGCGGTCAGGGGCGCGGCCGACACCCTGGGCCTGGCGCACCTGACCATGCCGAGCGGGGCCGGGCACGACGCGCAGATCGTCGCGCTCGTGGCCCCCATCGGCATGATCTTCGTGCCCAGCAAGAGGGGCATCAGCCACGCGCCGGGCGAGGACACCGACCCGCTCGACCTCGTGCACGGCGCGAACGTGCTGCTGCACTCCGTCCTGGGCGCGCAGGCCGCGGCGGCGGACCGGATCTGAACCGGGCGGTCAGACCTCGGCGAACGTGACCGTGCACATGGCCAACCCCCAGGCGTGCTCGGCGAAACCGGCGGTGGTCGCCTGCCGCACCGCGGTCAGCACCCAGGACCGCTCGCGGGTGTACCAGCCCGCCGAGTCCGCGACGAGCCGTTCCGACAGCGAGCCGGGCAGCTCCCACCGGCTCGCCCCGTTGCCCGCCAGTTGCAGGTGGTGGCCGCCCTGGTGCCGGTGGGCCTTCTCCGACAGGTGCAGCAGCGCGCCCAGCAGCCGTTCGAACGCCTTCCTCACCGACTCCTCGCCCTCCTCGGCCTGGCGTCGGCGGGCGAAGCCGCGGATCCAGCCGGGGACCCAGTAGCGCGTGCCGTCGGTGTGGGGGCGGACGACCACGAGGTCGGCGTCGGCGAGTTCGTCGAGCAGCGCCTCCGACCGCGCCACGCTGACGTCCAGCAGCGGCGCGCCCACCCACGACGCGAAGTCCGCCGCCTCGACGAGCGGGAGCAGCCGGAAGAGGCGGCGGGCCTCCGAGGACAGGCCCGCGTACGCGGGGTGCACGCCGGTCTGGTCCTCCAGGTCGTCCAGCCAGCTCGACCCGCTGTCGAGCCTGCTGATCATGTCCGCGACCGTCCAGTGCGGGTGCGAGGCCAGGCGGGCGGCGGCCAGGCGCAGGGCGAGCGGCAGGTACCCGCACGCCTCGTTCAGCGCGGTCGCGGCGCCGCGGTCGGCGTCGATCCTGGCGCGCCCCGCGATGCGGCCCGCGAGTTCCAGCGCGCTGCTCTCGGTGAACGGGGTCAGCCGGACGCGCACGGCGGCGGGGAGCCCGGCGAGCGGCTGGCGGGACGTGACGACCACCCGGCACAGCGACGTGCCCGGCAGCAGGGGGAACACCTGGCTCTCCGAGACCGCGTCGTCGAGGACGACCAGGGCGCGCCGGTCGGCCATGTGGTCGCGGAAGGTCCCCGCCCGCTCCTCGGCGCCGTCGGGGATGTCCTGGTCGGCGAAGCCGTACGCGCGCAGGAACCGGCCGAGGATGTCGTGGGGGTCCTCCGGCACGCCGTCGTGCGACAGCCTGGCGAAGAGCTGCCCGTCGGGGAAGTCCGGGGCGAGCCGGTGGGCGGCGTGCACCGCCAGGGTGGTCTTGCCGACGCCGCCCCGGCCCGTGACCACGACCGTGGGGACGGCGGTCCCGTCCCTCGGCTCGGACACCCCGAGGAGGCGTTCGAGGCTGCGCCTGCGGCCGGTGAAGTCGACGATGTCGGCCGGGAGGTGGCGCGGTCCCCTGCTCCTGACCGGGATCGGCCTCGGCTCGGCGGGCCGGGACAGGGCGGGGTCGTGCACGAGGATGCGCTGGTACAGGCCGCGCAGCTCCTCGCCGGGCTCGATGCCCAGTTCGCCGACGAACCGCGCGCGGGCCCTGCGGTACTCCTCCAGCGCCTCGGCCTGCCTGCCCGCCCGGTACAGGGCGGTCATCAGCAGGACGAGCAGGCGCTCGCGCCGCGGGCGGGCGGCGACCAGGGCGGTCAGCTCGCCGACGAGTTCGTGCGGGGCCCCGAGGCCGTGCGCGAGTTCCAGTTCCAGGCACTCCTCGTGCACGGCCAGCCGCCGGTCGTCCAGCGCGGTGGCCACGCCCCGCAGGAGCCTGCTGCCGACGCCCGCGAGCGCGGGGCCGTGCCACAGGGACAGGGCCGACCGCAACTCGGTCGCCGCGCGCTGCGGGGCGCCGTCCGCGACGGCCGCGTGGGCGGCGGCCACGTGCGCCTCGAAGGTGTGCAGGTCCAGTTCGCCCTCCGCCACGCGCAGGCGGTAGCCGGGGGCGCAGGTGTCGACGAGGTCCCGGCCGCCGGAGAGCTGCCGCCGGAGCGAGGAGATGCAGATGTGGATCTGGCTGCGGCTGGTGACCGGGGGCGCCTCGTTCCACACCCCGTCCACGAGGCGGTCCACGGGCACGATCCGGTTGGCCTCCACCAGGAGCAGGCCGAGGACGGTCATCTGGCGCGTGCCGCTGACCTCCAGGACGGCTCCCTCGTGCCGTGCCTCCAGGGGGCCGAGAATGCGGTATTCCATCGTTCGCTCCGGAGTCCTTGGCGACCTCGTGGTTGCTGCGGTAACCACGAGGTCGGTACGTGCGCGTGCCGGGCTCGGTGCCGTCGAGGTCGTGCGGACCGCACGACAGCGCTCTCGTCGAGCACTTCGGTTCTACGAATCGATTATCCAGTCATTGAGAATGCCAATGACAACATTGGACGAGCATATGGATAATCGTAAGCACCGTTCGACGGCACAGGTTTCTAGGCCGAATGCCACGACCGCTGGGCCGAATCCGCCAAAAAACACCACACCGACCGCCTTGTTCATCTCCCCAGGCCGCCACCAAATGCGCAGGAGAGACAGTTTCGCCGGAAGACCAAGACAGAATTCACTTCGAAAAAATTTACTTTGAGGGGTGAACTATCGAGGAACCTAGCACGCTGGGGAACGAGAGGTGAATGCTCCAACCCAGTGAACCGGCGGCGGCGACCACCACGTGATGTAATGCCATAAGGAAGACAGATCCCGCTGGTCGGGGGCATCTTGACCAGCAAAAGCGGGCTCGCGCGTCCAAGCGCCATCAAACGCACTGTCAGTGACGAAGAATGATTGCTCTGCGCGACCGCGCGCATTGTGGAATGAGAGCGCTTCGCCATCCCGCATTGTTCGGGCGAGCCGGCTGAGCGTGGTCGCGACCGGACTTGACGACGGCGGGCGCGGCGCTCGGGGTGCCGCGACGAGCCGTGCGGAGCGACCGCGGTCGCTCCGCACGGGTGGGGTACGTCGTCGTCGGGAGGGTCAGGGCGTCCAGGGCGCGTCGAGCGACCAGCCGAGGTCGGGCACCAGGTTGGCCGCGGTGTCCCACGCGCTGGAGCCGCCGGGGGTCGCCAGCCAGAGTTCGCTGTTGACGTGCCTGAGGTAGGAGCCGGGCAGGTTCCACGCGCTCAGCCGCACGCCGGTCGGCGCGGAACGGCCGCACCACGTGGCGTCGGCGCGCATCAGGGCCGTGCCGTCGTCGGCGCTGATCCGCACGCGGGAGTTCTGGTGGCGCAGGTAGTGGCCCGGGAAGTTGCGGGACTCCAGGCTGTGGCAGCCGCCCGCGAGACCCGGCACGACCCGCCAGGTGGCGTCCGCCTTGAGCAGCGCGGGACTGCCCGCGTCCACGTGGTCGGTGCGGCCCAGCGCGTTCTGGTGGCGGACGTACCGGTCGGTGAAGCCGGGCGTGGTGACGCGCAGCGAGCGGTGGCCCGCGGGCAGGGTGACGGGCGCCCCGTCGTCGCCGGCCGAGCCGGGGACGGCGGCGAGGGCGGCGGCCCAGCGGGCGGCCATCTTGTCGTAGCCCGCGCGGGTGGGGTGGATGCCGTCGGCCAGGTCGGCGGTGGTGAGGGCGGAGTGCATGTCCACGAAGTGCACGCGCGCGCCCCTGGCGCGGACCA
The DNA here is from genome assembly GCF_057122925.1 of Umezawaea sp. NCBI lineage: Bacteria > Bacillati > Actinomycetota > Actinomycetes > Pseudonocardiales > Pseudonocardiaceae > Umezawaea > Umezawaea sp. Next base: position 7,285 of record NZ_DBNGPQ010000106.1, read on the forward strand.
CGTCGGGCAGGGCGGCGTTGAACGAGGCCGCCCTGGCTTCGAGCACGGGGTCGCCGAGCGGGATGAGCGAGGAGACGAACACGTCGGCGCCGGGAGCCGCGGCCCGGATGTGGTCGACCAGCGCGCCCATGCGGGCCGGGGCGCCGGGCACGTCGTGGTCCTGCACGACGTCGTTGGTGCCGAGGTGGATCAGCACGGTTCGCGGCGCGGCGGCGCGCACCCACGCGTCCGCGTTGGCGTCGACCTCGTCGATGCGCCAGCCGGAGTGGCCCTCGTGGTCGTGGTCGGGCAGGTCGGCCGGACCGCTGGACCGCTGCGAGCCGACGAAGTCGACGAGGTGGCCTGCGTTCGCCAGCGTGCGCCACAGGGAGATCCGGTAGCCGCCGGGGACGGTGAACCCGTCGGTGATCGAGGCGCCCAGCGGCATGATCCGCGTGCCGCCGTTGCTCTCCGCCGCCGTGGCGACGCCCCCGAGGCCGAACGCCGCGAGGAGCAGGGTTGTCAGGACCAGAGCGCGTCGTCGCCACATGTCGAACTCCCGTCGTTCGAGTGAGACTGCGAGGAGGGGGCCGTGGTGGTCGGGGACGCCGACCACCACGGCCCGCGTGCTACGGCGCCCAGGGCGCCGCGACGGTCCAGCTGCTGTCGGCGGTCAGCGTCTGCGGCCTGCCCGCGCCCGAGTCGGCGGCACCGGAGGAGATGTGCACCTGCGAGTCGAAGTGCCGCAGGAACGAACCGGGCTGGTTGATCGACTCGAAGGTCACGCCCGTGCCGCTCAGCCCCGGCCGGGCGCAGAACGTGGCGTCGTCGCGGAACAGCGCCGAGCCGTCGTTCGGGGAGTTGCGCACCCGGCCCGAGGCGTGCCGGAGGAACTGGTTGGGGAAGTTCACCGACTCGAACGAGTAGCACGAGGAGTCTGCGAGACCGCGCCGGACCGTGTAGGTGGCGTCGGCCTTGAGGGTCGCGGAGCTGCCGCCGCTCACGACCTCCGTGTAGGCGAGGCTGTCGGCGTGCCGCAGGTAGCGGTCGGTGTAGCCCCACGTGGTGACCCGCAGGGACTGGCGCACGTTCGTGGCCAGCCGCACGGAACTGCGCCACAGGGCCGGGTCGGTCGTCCCCCACGTCGCGTCGGCGGCGAAGCCGGTCGCGGTGTCCCAGGCGTTGGGCCCGCCGCTGCGCGCCAGGTAGGCGTTGTCGGCGAAGTGCCGCAGGTAGGAGCCGGGGAAGTTCAGCGACTCCAGCGACGTGCCGCCCGCCGCGAGGCCGGGCCGGGCGCACCACGTGGCGTCCGAGGCGAACGAACCGCCCGTGCCTGCCTCGACCCGCACCCGGCTGTCGGCGTGCCGCAGGTAGCGGCCGGGGAAGTTCACCGACTCGAACGAGTAGCAGCGCGCGTCGGCCAGACCCGCCACCGTCCGGAACGACGCGTCCTGGCGGTCCCCGTCAGCGCTGGCGGCGCTGATGACGTCAGTGCGCGCCACCGAGTTGGCGTGCCGCAGGTACCGGTCGGTGAAGCCCGGCGTGGTCACCCGGAACGACCGGACGTGCCCGAGCGTGAGGTCCACCGGGGAGTTGAGGTTGCGCGAGGCGCCGATCAGGTCGGCGTGCGCGGCCCGCACCTGGTTGGTGTCGACCTTCTGCACCTGGCGGTCGTAGGTGAGCAGGCCGTTGTACTCGCCCTCCACGTCGGTGATCTCCGTGTAGACGTAGGCGGAGACGCCCTTGGTGGTCATGAGCTGCTTCACGTCGCGGACCATGCCGGTGTAGCGGTCGTTGAGCTGCGCCGCGCTGGACACCTGCTCGTAGGCGAAGAACTGGCCGTTCGGGCTGTACTCGTGACCGGGGTTGCGCAGCCCGATCCCACCGAACTCGCCGAGCGCGGACACGCGGGTCGCCGACGGGCGCGGCGCGTCGGGCCCGGTGTAGACGTGCCAGTCGATGATGTCGCCCGTGCCGGGATCTCCCTTGGAGGCGCAGCAGTTGTAGCCGCTGTGGGCGTTCACCAGCCGCGTCGGGTCGTAGTTCTTCAGGTCCGTGGTGACCCGCCGGGTGTCGGCGAGGTTCCACTCGCCCCAGCCCTCGTTGAACGGCACGTAGGTGATGACGGCGGGCGAGAACCGGTGCTCGTCGATGATCTCGCGGGCCTCGGTCTCGAACTGCGCGATCTGCGCGGCGGTGCGGTTGGCGTCGGACGTCGGGGTGGACGGGACGTCCTGCCACACCAGCAGCCCGAGGCGGTCGGCGTGGTAGTACCAGCGGGCCGGTTCGACCTTGATGTGCTTGCGCACCATGTTGAAGCCGAGGTCCTTGTGCTTCTGGAGGTCCGACGCCAGCGCCGCGTCGGTCGGCGCGGTGTACAGGCCGTCCGGCCAGAAGCCCTGGTCCAGCGTGCCGACCTGGAACACGAACTCGCCGTTGAGCGTCGGCCGGAGCACGCCGTCGACCAGCTTCGTGCCGACCTCGCGCATGCCGAAGTAGTTCACCACCTGGTCGACGGTCGCGCCGGACGCGTTGCGCAGCGAGACGCGCAGGTTGTAGAGGTACGGGTCGTCCGGCGACCAGCGGCGGGCGTTGGGCACCGGCACGGAGAACTCGGTGAACCCGCCGGTGCTGCTGCCCACCACGGTCGACCCGGCCATCGCCTCGGCCAGCACGGAGTGCCCGGCCGTGTCGCCGCGGGTGAAGACCCGGACCCTGGCGGTGTTGTTGGCCAGGTTCGGGTAGACGTCGACGGAGAACACCGACGTCGCCGCCGTGGGCTCCAACCACACCGTCTGCCAGATGCCCGACGACGGCGTGTAGAAGATGCCGCTGGGGTTGTTGACCTGCTTGCCGACCGGCTGCTTCTCACCGCGCCCGTCGGTCGGGTCGTAGACGCGCACGACGATCTCGTTCGTGCCGCCGTTGAGCTGCGGCGTCACGTCGACCTCGAACCGGTCGTAGCCGCCCTTGTGGGTGGTGACCTGCGTGCCGTTGACCCACACGGTCGCCTCGTAGTCGACCGCGCCGAAGTGCAGCTGCACGCGCCTGCCGTTCCACGCGGGCGGCACGGTGAACGTGCGCCGGTAGAACATCAGGTCGCGGTTGTCGTTGCGCATGATCCCGGACAGCGCCGACTCGATCGGGTACGGCACCAGCACGCGCTCGGGCAGCGTCTGCCCCAGCGGCGGCGCCGCGTTCCGGTTCACGCCGCCCGCCCCGTCGGTCGCCGGGTTGAGGAACTGCCACTCGCCGTTCAGCGACTGCCAGTCCGGGCGGGTCATCTGCGGGCGCGGGTACTCCGGCAGCGGGTTGGTCGTGGACACCTGGTTGGTCCACGGCGTGGTCAGCGGCGGTGTCTTGGGCACGACGGCGGACGCGGTGGCGGCGGTGGCGACCAGGCCACCGGCCAGGGCCAGCACGGCCACCGCGGAAGCGACGAGGCGGCGCATCGAACTCCTTCGGGCACAGGGAGGCGCGCGGGATCGGCGCGCCACCCCGGCTCGACGGCTTCGGTGGCGTGCGGAGTCCGTGCGGTGGAGAACGTGGTCGAACGGCAGGGGGTGACCGGCCCCGGAACAGGTCCGGGGCCGACGTGGCGAACGTAACATGAGACATTCGTAAACGGAACAAATCAGAAACAACCAGCAATCAACAGACGAACCTGCTGGCGCACCCCACCGCTCGGCGGTGCCGCACCGGTGCGGCGGCACCGGCAGCCGGCGCGCGCACCGCCGGCACGGCACGAGTCCCCCCGCGCGCTCGACCAGCGCGGTCGTCCACCTGCCCCTAGCGTGGGGCCGATGCGACTCCCCCGCCCCGCCGCCCGGTGCACCCGCCGCCCGACCGGGCGTGCCGGGTCATGACCCGGTGCCTGGTCATGGGTGCCACGGGGTACCTCGGCTCGCTCCTGGTGCCCGCCCTGCTCGACGCGGGCCACGAGGTGAGCGCGCTCGTGCGAGCGCCCGACGCGTCCGACCCGCTCCCGGCACCGGTCACCGTCCACGCGGGTGACGCCACCGACCCGCGCGCCGTGCGCGAGGCGCTGGCGGGCGTCGAGGTGGCGTACTTCCTCGTGCACTCGCTGGAGCGCGACGACTTCGCCGACGTGGACCGCCGCGCGGCGACCGTGCTGGTGGAGGGAGCGGCGGCGGCGGGCGTCCGGCAGGTCGTCTACGTCGGCGGGCCGCGGCCGACGTCCGACGACGTGTCGGAGCACCTCGCCTCGCGCGCGGAGGTCGGTGACATCCTCACGGCCGGGAGCGTGCCCGCGCTGGCGCTCCAGGCATCCATGATCATCGGCCGCGGCTCGACCAGCTTCGACCTGCTCGCCACCGCCCGGCTCTCGCCGTGGGTGCCCGTCCCGCGGTGGATGCGCAACACCAGCAGGCCGGTCGCCGCCGCGGACGTCGTGCACTACCTCCTCGCCGCGGCGGAGGTGGAGCCGCCGGTGCGCGGGACGTTCGACGTGCCCGGCCCGGAGGCGCTGAGCTACCTGGCCCTCGTGCAGCGGTACGCCCGCGTGACCGGCCTGCGCACGAGGCTGCCCGTGCCCGCGCCGCTGTGGTCGCACCGGTTGGCCGCCGCGCTGACCGGCGTCGTGACGGCGATCCCGTCGGCCGTCGCCAGGCCGCTGTTCGAGTCCCTCGACCACGACCTGGAGCCCACCGACGGCGTCGTGACCGACGTGCTGCCCGCGCCGCCGCGCGGTCCGACCACCGTGGACAACGCGATCCGCGCGACCTTCCCGGCGACGGCGTGCCGTGCCGCCACCGGCGCGCCGTTCGTCGACGAGCTGGTGGTGCCCACCACCGCCGGGCCGGACGAGGTCTGGCGCACCATCACCGGTCTGGGCGGCACCACCGGCTGGCACACGATCCCCCTGGTCTGGACCGTCCGCGGCGCGGTGGACCACCTCGTGGGCGGCGTCGGGCTCTACCGGGGCCGGGCGCCGGAGGTCTCCGACGGCGACGTGGTCGACTTCTGGACCGTGCTGCACCGCGACGACGCCGCCCGCCGCCTGGTCCTGCACGCGGACATGAGGATGCCCGGTGACACGGTCCTGGAGATGAGCGTCGAGCCGGGGGCCTACCGCCAGAGGATCACGTTCACCCCGGACGACGTCGCGGGCAAGCTCTACTGGCACCTGCAAAAACCGCTGCACGACGTCGTGTTCACCACGATGGCCCACGGCATCGCCCGCGGCTCGACGTCGACCGGGCGTCGGGCGGTCGCCGAAGCCCTGCGCGACGCGGCGAACCACGTCGCGGGACGGCTGCGGTAGCCGGGGCCGCCCCGGCCGTGGTGGTTCGCTACGTCGTCAACGGCCGGTCGGCCGACCGGTGGTCGACCGCCAGGGGGCGCTGTGGGCTCGTCGGGCGTCGTGGTCGAGCCCACCCGGCCGCGCGGCGGATCGCGACCGGTCCGCGGGCGTGGACGGCGGTGCGGGCGTCACCGCGCACGCGAGGACCTCTGGGTGCGGATCGGTGCGTCGGAGACGTCCACCCCACCCAGAGGTCCTCGCTCGGTCGACTCGACGCGCCGTCCACGTCCCAGTCGGTCACAACGGCTAGCTCGGCGGGTACTGCTCGGCCTTGAGCAGCCGCGCGAGGTGGGCGGCGTTGGCGGCGAGGGTCTTCGTGGCGGACGCGGTCGCGTCCGGGGTCTTCTCCAGGTCCTTGTAGTCCTCGCCCTGCATGGCCTCACCGTTCCAGTAGGTCACACCGCTCGCCGGGATGGTGAACCCGACGTCGTTGAGGCACTGGAACAGGTCCGCGCTGATCTTGTGCGTGCCGTCCTCGTTGCCGACCACGGCGACCACACCCACCTTGCCGTAGGTCAGCAAGCGGCCCTCGTCGTCCTTTTCGGACAGTTCGCCGTCGAGGCGCTCCACCGCCCGCTGCGCCACGCTGCTGTGCTGGCCCACCCACGTCGGGGTGGAGATCAGGAGCACGTCGGCGGCGAGCATCCGCTCCCGGATGGACGGCCACTCGTCACCGGGCCCCATGTCCGTGAGCACACCGGGTTTCACGTCGTGGTCGACGAGCCGGACGCTCTCACCCGTCACGCCGTGCTCGGCCAGCGCGGCCAGCACCTGGTCGGCGATGAGCTGGCTGCTGGACTCGGCCGGGGACGGCGACAGCGTGCACACGAGGGCCAGGGCGCGCAGCGGTGGGGTTGAGGTTGTCATGTCCAGGAGTTACCCACGACCGCCACGCCCCACACCGGCCGGGCGTTCCCCCGTTAGGGGCGTTCGGCCAGTTCCGCCCACACCGTCTTGCCGCCGCCGACACCGGGCAGCACGCCCCAGGCACGGCTGAGCTTGTGGACGATCAGGATGCCCCTCCCGTTCGCACGGGTGGGGGACGGCGCGCGCAGGACCGGGCGGAAGGAGGTCCCGTCGGTGACGTCGACCCGCACGGCACCCGCCCGGCGCGAGATCCGCAGGCGTCGCGGGAACTTGGCGTGCTGCACCGCGTTGGTGACCAGCTCCACCGCCACCAGCACGACGTCCTCCAGGACGGCCGAGGTCAGCACCGCTCCCAGGTGGCCGCGGATCCCCACGCGCACCGCGGCCAGGTCGACCCGGTCCTCCAGCGGGCACTCCCACGGCACCAGGCCCAGGGTCAGCGCCCTCTCCACCTCGGCGTGCAGCTGGGCGGTCGCGTCGGCGACCGACCCGGTCACCAGCGGTGAGCCGTCGAGGTCGAAGCTTCTGTCGGTGCCGTGCCGGTGGTTCATCGGACAACTCCTTCGGTGCAGGGCGGTGCAACGCGTCCACTGGTGGACGGAGCCACGTCGGGCTGCGCCAGGAGTACCCCGCTCGACGCCGTCGCACACGGCAACGCGCGGGTGATCCGAGGTTCGGACCACCCGCGCGGGCGGGCTCAGCAGTGGACGGACGCGAACAGCCCGATCAGGTCCTCACCCGGCACCCCCTCGCCCACCGGGTTGTACGACAGCGCGGCCACGCGGCCGTCGTCACCGCGGGTGGCGTAGGTGAGGTAGCCGATCAGCTCGCCGCCGTGCCCCCACACCGAACGCCCGCACGGCAGGTCGAAGCGCTGCAACCCCAGCCCGTAGGCGAAGACCGTGCCGGTGTCGACGGTCTCCCGCATGGCGGCCAGCGAGGCCGCCGAGAGCAGCCTGCCGCCGAGCAGGGCGTCGAGGAACCGGGTGAGGTCGTCGGCGGTGGAGATCATCTCCCCGGCCGCCCAGTCCAGCGACGGGTTCATCAGCGTCGCGTCGACCAGCCGCCCGTCCACGGTCGTGTAGCCGCGGGCGTGCGGGTGCGGCAGCCCCGGCCGGTGACCGGGCACGGTGGTGTGGTCCAGGCCCAGCGGCCGGAGCACGCGCGTCCGCACCTCGTCGCCGTAGGGCCGCCCGGTCACCCGTTCGACCAGCATCCCGGCGACGACGTAGTTGGTGTTCGAGTAGTGCCACCCCTCCCCCGGCTCGAAGTACGGCTCCCGCGCCGCGGCCACCGCCAGCAGTTCCTCGGGCCGGTAGCCGCGGAACCGCTCGGCGCCCCGCCACCGGTTGGTCGACCAGCCCTGCTCGTGGGCGTAGTCGTAGAGCCCGCTGGTGTGGTTGAGCACCTGCCGGACCGTCGTCCGGGCGCCGTTCGGCACCCCGTCCACGTACCGGTCGACGGGGTCGTCCAGTCCGACGCGACCCTCGTCCACGAGTTGCAGGACGACGGTCGCGACGAACGTCTTGGTCACGCTGCCGATGCGGAAGTGCCCACCGACCCGCGCCTCGCCCGAGGCGTCCGCCCGGACGCCACCCGAGTCCTCGACGGTGAGCAGCGCACCGGACACCCACCCCCGGTCGACCCACTCGCCCAGCACGGGGAACGCCCCGGACAGGGCCAGAACCGCTGCCACCACACTTTTGATCATCACGCGACCCATGCTGGCGCGGGCCGCGCGGCGCCACCATGAGGTGCGCCGCCCGATCGCACTGCGGAAAACCCCAGCCCCACCGCTACGCGCGGCCCCCGTCCCTGGTCGCGGTGATCAGGACGACCGGCGCGAGGGCGGGGAGCGGCGCGCCGTGGGCGTCCACGACCTCGGCGGAGCCGAACCGGGCGCGCACGGCGTCGAGCGCGTCCGCACCGGTCCAGCGCGCCACCGCCCGGCAGAGCGCCCCAGCGCCCCGGCCACGGGCGACCAGGCGCACGTCAGGGGCGAAGAGCCGCCCACCCGGCCGCAGGGCGCGGTGCGCGGTGTCGACGACGGCCGGGACGTCCTGGGTGGCGCTGATCGAGAACGAGGCGAGCAGGCCTCCGGCTCCGGGTCGACCGCGGTCGCGTCGGCGCACCGGACCTCCACGTTGTCCCGCTCGCGGGCGCGCGGAGAGGCCTTGGCGACCATCTTCGGGCTGTGGTCCGCCCCCAGCACGTGCGCCGTCTGCCGCCCGGACAGCACCCCTCGCCGAGGCCCACCGCTCCGATGCGCGTGGGCAGCACGACCGAGCAGGTCGGACGGCGCGTCGCGGAGGCGTTCGCCGCGCTGCCCGACCCGGACGACCCGCTCCAGCGGGTGCGCGCGCCGCTCGTGCAGACCCTGCCGGTGGACGACGCCGAGCGGGAGGCGAGCGGGCTCCTGGCGCTGACCGACGGCCTCACCGCGCACACCCTCGCGGGCCACCACGACCCCGCCGGGGCCCTGGCGGTGCTCGACGACGCGCTCGACCGCCTCGCGCAGCGGCTACCGGTCGTTCTCCGGGACGTCCATGCCCGGCAGGTGGGGCTCGTCGGCCCCGGCGGTCTCCACCGCGCTGCCCCGGTCGATGACCTCGCTCAGGTAGCGCAGGACGACGGCGACGGTCGCGGCGACCGGCACGGCCAGGAACGCGCCCGCGATGCCGTACAGGCTGCTGCCCGCGGTCACGGCCAGCAGCACGACGGCGGCGTGCAGGCGGAGGCTGCGGGACTGGAGGATCGGTTGCAGGACGTTGCCCTCAAGCTGCTGCACCACCACGACGATCACCAGCAGGATCACCGCGGCCGTGACGCCGTTGCTGACGAGCGCGACCAGGACGGCCAGCGCGCCCGCGATGAACGCGCCGACGATCGGGACGAAGCCGCCCAGGAACGTCAGCGCCGCCAGGGGGATGGCCAGCGGCACGCCGAGGACGACCATCCCGATGCCGATGAGGACGGCGTCGACGAAGCTCACGATCGCCTGGGTGCGGATGAAGTCGCCCAGCGTGGTCCAGACGCGGTCCAGCACGACGGTCAGGTGACCGCCCGCGCGGTCGCCCACCACGCCGCGCAGCCACGGCAGGAACCTCGGGCCGTCCTTGACGAACAGGAACGCCAGCAGGAGCGCGAGGATGCCGGTGACGACGCCGGACGTGACGGTCCCGACGCCGGTGATCAGGCCGTTCGCGATCGAGCCGACGCTGGCCTGCAACTGGTCGGTGCCCTGTTGCAGGAGCTGGTCGAGCTTGCTGTCGGCGAGGTTGAACGGGGGGCCCGCCAGCCAGTCGCGCGCCTGCTGGATGGCGTCGGACGCGCTGCTCGCGATGTCCGGGACGCCGGAGGCGATCGAGACGGAGATCAGCGTCAGGACACCGCCGAGGACGGCCAGTCCGACGAGCAGCACGATCGACGCGGCCAGCGCCGGGGGCGTGCCGCGCGAGCGCAGCCACCTGGCGGGCGGCCAGAGGACGGTGGTGATGAGCAGGCCCAGCAGGACCGGCATGACCACGACCCAGATCCTGCCGATGAGCAGCCACAGCAGGACGACGCCGACCGCGATCAGCGCCAGCCTCGTGCTCCAGCGCGCCGACCACATCAGTCCGTGCCCGATGGCCTCGCCGCGGTCGGTCCAGCGACGGTCTCCTGCGCCCACGTTGCTCGCCCCTCGCCCGGCGACGCGCGCACGCCGCTCGGGTGCAGCCTGCCAGAACCGGTGCGGGCGGGTGACCCGAGCGGGCCTGTCGCCCGAACACCGGGTGCGCGGCTCGACGATCGGCTCAGGGCGACGGAGGCGGTCGCCGACGCCCCACGCGCCGAGCACCCGCCGTTGGTCGGGACGGCCCTGCCCGCGCCGGAGGCGGTGCTGGTGCACGCCGACGGGGCCGAACGGGCGGAGCGCGCCGGTCGGCGGCGTCGGCCGGGCGTCGGAGCGGGGCCGCGCGGCCGGCGACCGGTCCCGGCACGAGGGGCACCGGGGAGAGCGCGGACGACGGCACGACGAGCGCGGGCCCGCCGTCGGGCGCGGGAGCCCGAGTCGGGCGGCGACCGCTCCGCACGGCTCGGCGTCGAAGTCCCGGCCAGCTCCTCCGGCACGATCTCGGCGGGGTCGAGGACGACCCGTCGGGCGTCGAGGATTCCGAACCGCCCCACCGGGTAACCACGGGTATGACCAAGGTGGACCTCGACATCCCGCGACCGCCCGACCAGGTGTTCGCCGCTCTCGCCGACGGCTGGTCCTATGCGGGCTGGGTGGTCGGCGCCACGCACATCCGCGACGTGGACCACGGCTGGCCGGAGGTCGGCACGCGCATCCACCACAGCGTGGGCGCGTGGCCGTTCCAGCTGGAGGACCAGACCGTCGTGCGGTCCGTCGAGCCGGGCCGGTCGCTGGAGCTGCACGCCAAGGCGTGGCCGATGGGCACCGCGCTGATCCGGTTCGACCTGGTGCCCTCGGCGAGCGGCGGCACGCGGGTCACCATGACGGAGAAGGCCGCGACCGGCCCCGGCTCGCTGCTGCCGGAGGCGGTGCAGACCGTCCTCCTCGCCCCTCGCAACCGGGAGACCCTCAAGCGCCTGGCCGACCTGGTCGTGCGCGGCGATCAGCGGTAGACCGCGCGCAGGGCCGCTCCCACCACCGCCCGGTACGCGCCGCCCCCGTGGCCGTGCCGGGCGAGCGCCGCGCGGGCCGCGTTCGCACCGCACGCGCCGTGCACGCCGCCACCGGGGTGGGCGGACGCGCTGGCCAGGTAGAGCCGGTCGACCGGGGTGTCCGCTCGGGACAGTCCCGGTGTCGGCCGGAACACCAGCTGCTGGTGGAGGCCCGCCGTGCCCGCGTTGATCGCGCCGCCGTCCACGTTGCGGTCACGCGCCTCCAGCTCGCCGGGACCGCTCACCGACCGGGAGATCACCAGGTCGCGGAACCCCGGCGCGTGCTTCTCCAGCACCTGCTCCACGCGGTCCGCGCGCCGCCGCAGCCGGTCGGCCGACCACGGTTCGCCGCGCGGCACGTGGGTGTAGGCCCACAGCGACTCGGTGCCCGCGGGCGACCGGGTCGGGTCGGTGGTGGTCATCTGGCCGAGCAGCAGGAACGGGTTGCGCGGCAGCCTGCCGCACGCGAGGTCGTTGGCGAAGTCGGCGAGGCCGTCCAGGTCGGCGCCGAGGTGGACCGTCCCCGCGCGCCTGGCGTCCTCGGAGAGCCACGGGACGGGGCCGGACAGCGCCCAGTCGACCTTGATCGTGGCGTCGTCCCACTCGAACCGGTCCAGGTCGGCCAGCAGCCGCGCGGGGAGGTGGTCGGGGCCGACCAGGCCCAGGTAGAGGGCGGGAGCGGACACGTCGGCGAGCACCGCGCGCCGGGCCCGCACCGCTTCGCCGTCCGCGGTGCGCACGCCGAGCGCCTTCCCGTCCGCCACGACGACCTGCCGCACGGGCCTGCCGCACTCCACCCGCCCGCCGCGGGATTCGAGCCTGCGCACGAGCGCGGCGGACAGCTCGCCCGCACCCCCCTGGGGCACGGGGAAGCCGACGTCCTGGCCGAGCATCGCGAGCAGCCAGCCGAACACCGCGCCCCCGGCCTGGTCCGGACCGAGGTCGGTGTGCAGCGCGTTGCCCGCGAGCAGGAGCTTCGCGCCGTCGCCGTGGAACCGCTCGTCGCCGAACGCGCGCACGGGCTGGGCCGCCATCCGCGCGAACCGCAGCGCGTCGGACGCCCCCAGCTCGCGCAGCAGCCGGGTGCCCGAGCGGACCGGCGGGAACGGCCGCAGCAGCGCCCCGAGGAGGTCGTCGCGGACGCGCCGCCACGCCTCGAACTCCGCCAGCCACGCCGAGGCGTCGCGCTCGTCGAACGAGCCGACCGACTCGGCGGTCCGCCGGGGGTCGCGCGACAGCAGCGCGGAGCGGCCGTCGGGGAACACGTGGGCCAGCACCTCGGGTGCGTGCACCCAGGTCAGGCCGTGGTCGGTCAGGCCGAGGCCGTTCAGCACCGGCGAGGCGACCCCGAGCGGGTAGAAGGCGCTGAACAGGTCGTTGCGGAACCCGGCCGCGGTGATCTCCGCCGTCCGGACCGCCCCGCCGGGGGTGTCGGCGGCCTCCAGGACGAGGACGCTCCAGCCCTCGTCGGCCAGCAGGTTCGCCGCCACGAGACCGTTGGGCCCCGCTCCCACGACGACCGCGTCGTAGTCGTTCACCGCGCCTCCCGGCCTTGGCTCTGGTGTGTCGGTTCGAGCGGGCCCAGCCTGCCCGCGCCGCCGCGGAGCGGTGCGCTGGGGGCCGAGCCGTCGTGGGCGAGGGCGGCGACGAACTGCCGCAGCACAGCACGGGTGTCGTGCTCGGGCCGCCATCCCAGCAGCTCAGCGGCTCGGGCGGTGTCGACGACCGGGGCCTGGTCGGCCAGGCGCAGCCAGCCGGGGTGCAGGGGGACGAGCCCGGTGCGCCACGCCGCCCACGTCAGCGCCCGCAGCACCGGGAGCGGCACCGGCAGCAGACCACCGCCGAGGATCCGCGCCAGGTCACGGGCGTCGAGGACGGGCTCGGCGGCCAGGTTGAACGCCCCGGCCAGGCCGCGGTCCAGCAGGGCGGTGATCGCCGCCGCGACGTCGTCGGCGTGCACGGCCTGCGCCCGCAGGCCGTGCCAGAGCGGGACGGGCAGCAGGCGCCGTCCGAGCAGGCGGGCGGGGAGCAGCGGGCCGAGCGTCCACCGCCGCAACTGCGCCGCCGAGGCGGGCTGGAGCACGCCGCACGGTCGGATCCTGGCGACGGCGATCGTCGGGTGCTCCGCCGTGAACGCGTCGAGCACCGACTCCAGGGCGGCCTTCTGCGCGCTGTAGGCGCTGCCCGGCACGCCCGTCACCGGCCAGGCCTCGCCGACCCGGCGGGTGCGCGGGCCCGGCGCGTACGCGGCGACCGACGACGCGCACACGACCTGCGGCACGCCCGCGTCGGCGACCGCGCGCAGCACCCGTGCGGTGCCGTCGAGGTTGGTGTCGCGCATCGGCCGGTCGTGGCGGTCGGGCTGCACCGCCCACGCGAGGTGCACCACGGCCCGAGCCCCGGCGAACACCTCGCGCAGCAGCGCGTCGGCGGTCGGGGCGGCCAGGTCGCAGCGCACCCAGCGGGCCCGCGCGTACGGCGGCGCGGTCTCGTCCGGCACCCGGCGCGCCACGCCGACCACGTCACCGCCGAGCCGCTCCAGCAGGGCCGTGCCGATGCTCCCGCTCGCCCCCGTCACCACCACGGTCATGCGCGCCGCCGAGCGGGGCGGTCGTGGGGAGCGGCGATCGTCACGGGCTGGCCTCCGGGGTAGGCGGAGTCCGGGGGTTACCCGGTCGGACGGCGTTGACACGTGCACCACGCCCTCGGGACGAACAGGTGTCGCGATTCCACGCGCGGGGTAGTCACCTCGGACACCGAACGACGAACGGAGCACCCGATGCGGATCGCACAACTGGTCGGCGAGCGGGCGGTCGAGACGATCAGGGTGGCGACCCGCGAACACGTCCTCGCCGCCGTGCTGGGCATCCCGCGCCTGCTGCGCCACCGGGCGTGGACCGACGTCGACCCGGAGCAGGGGCAGGGGCTCGGGGTGCTGCTCGTGCCGGGTTTCGGCGCGCACGACCGGTCGCTGGCCCTGACGAGCGCGTGGCTGACGGCGCGCGGGTACCGGCCCGCGGGCGCCCGCCTCGGGTTCACCGTCGGGTGCACCACGGACCTGGTCGACCGGGTGGAGCGGGCGCTGGAACGGCACGTCGCCGCGACCGGTGGACCCGTGGTGCTGCTGGGCCAGAGCCGGGGCGGCATGGTCGCGCGCTTGGCCGCCGTCCGCAGGCCCGACCTGGTGCGCGGCCTGGTGATGCTGGGCAGCCCGGTCGTGGAGCCGCTCGACGCGCAGCGGGACGTCGTCGCCATCGCCCGGCTGCTCACGCGGCTGTCCGCGCTGGGGATCCCCGGCCTGATGGACGGCGACTGCCTGGCGGGCGACTGCTTCAGCGAGAACTTCGCGGCCCTGGGCGCACCGCTGCGGGTGCCCGCCCTGTCGGTCTACTCGCGGTCGGACGGCATCGTGCCGTGGCGGTGCAGCCAGGACCCGCACGCGGACTGCGTGGAGGTGCGGAGCACGCACACCGGCATGGGCTTCGACCCCGACGTCTACACCGCGCTCGACCAGCGGCTGCGGGAGTGGAACCCGGCCCAGCTCCTCGCCGCGGCGTGCTGAGCGCACCGCTCCACAATCGAGAGGGGTTTCCGCCGATCAGCCGCTCTAAACATCTGGCGGACATGATTTTCCCAGGCTGGCCGGAGCGCTCCGAGCAGGTCAGAATTGGTGGATGACGTTCTCCAACGACGCGGCTCGAACGATCTCGGCCGACGGCACGACCGTCCTGCGGGTCGCAGGCGAAATCGACATGTCCAACAGCGACTCGCTGCGCAAGCAGTTCGTGGAAGCCCTGGACGGCGGGGCCAGAAAGCTCGTGCTCGACCTGTCCGAGGTGACGTTCTTCGCGTCGTCGGGCATCGCCGCGCTGGCCCACGCCCGTGAGTACGGCAAGCAGAGCGGGGACAAGCCTGTCCACGTGGTGGCCAGCCGGAGCGTCCGCAGGTCCCTGGAGGCCACGGCGATGGACCGCCTGCTGCCGCTGCACGCGACGCTGGACGAGGCGCTCGCCGCGACGGGCTGACCGGCACGGCCGCCCGCCCCAGCCACCCGCGTCTCCCGCGGCCCACCGGTCCGGGGGCGGCGGTGCTCGCGGGCGCACCGCCCGGACCGCAACCGTGCGGGCGACCTCGCCGGGGCGCGCCATCCGATTCCACTGTGGACGGACAGTCGCCGCGAACCACCTTGTCGGGCCAGTTCCGACCGGATAACGTCCATCACGGGCACGGCGCTCACGAGCGTTCCACCGGCCGGGCAACGGGTGCGGACCCGAACGGCTCGACCGGCCGCGACGAGAGACCGGTGGTGGGCACATGCGGATCGCGATGGTGGCGGCCTCCTGGGAGGTCGACACCGACGAGCGCCGCACCCACATCTCCGAGCTGTCGCAGGGTCTGACGCGCGGCGGCCACCACGTCACCCTCTACACCCGCCGCGATTCGGCGGGCCCGCTCCGGCGGATGCCCCCTCGGCTGGTCCGCGTGCCCGCG
This sequence comes from Umezawaea sp., assembly GCF_057122925.1. Taxonomy (NCBI): domain Bacteria; kingdom Bacillati; phylum Actinomycetota; class Actinomycetes; order Pseudonocardiales; family Pseudonocardiaceae; genus Umezawaea; species Umezawaea sp. Next base: position 22,610 of record NZ_DBNGPQ010000106.1, read on the forward strand.
GGTCCCGCGGCACGGTTGACCGAGGCGGAACTGCTCCCGCACCTCGACGAGTTCGCGGCCAACCTCGACAAGCACTGGAGCAGGCAGCGCCCGGACGTCGCGCACCTGCACTCGTGGACCTCCGGGTTGGCCGTGCGGGCGCTGGACATCCCCGTGGTGCAGTCGTTCCACGGTCTGCGCGCCACCCGGCAGCGCCCGTCGGCGGGCGTGCGCGGGCTGGTGGAGATCGAACGCCTCGTCGGCCTGGCGGCCGACCACGTCATCGCCACCAACGACGAGGAGCGGACCGCTCTGGCGTTCCTCGGCGTCCCGCGCGAGCGGGTGTCGCTCGCGACGACCGGCGTGGACGTCGACCACTTCACCCCGGACGGCCCCGCCTGGGCGAGGGGCCCCGCGCTCCGGCTGCTCGGCCTCGGCGACGTCGAGCCGCACAGCGGCTTCTACACCACCATCGGCGCGCTCCCCCGCGTCCCGGACGCCGAACTCCTGATCACCGGCAGGATCCGGCACGCCGTGCCGCGCGACGGCCCCGAGGTGGCCAGGCTGCTGAGGCACGCGCGGGAACTCGGCGTCGGCGACCGCGTGCGCTTCACCGGCCCGGTGGGCCGCGCGGAACTGCCCGCGCTGCTGCGCTCGGCGGACGTGGTGGTGCGCGTGCCGTCCCACGACCCCCTCGGCACCCCGGCGCTGAGGGCCATGGCGTGCGGCGTCCCGGTGGTCGCGTCCTCCGTGGGTGCGCTGCGGGACCTCGTGGTGGACCGGACGACCGGCCTGCTGGTGCCCCCGCGAGCGCCGACCGTGCTCGGGCGCGCGCTGCGCGACCTGCTCGCCGACCGGATCCGGCGTGACGTCTACGCCGTCGCGGGAGCGGACCGGGCTCGGGCGGGCTACTCCTGGACCGCGGTCATCGGGCACACCGTGGCCGCCTACCGCAAGGCGATGACCGCCGGGTCGAACCGGCGAGGAGCCAGGACCGACACGAGGTGACCGCGTCAGCCCGCGGAGCGGACGGTCGCCGACGTCTCCAGCGCCCGCAGGGCCGCGGCGGTGTCGGGGTAGACGTCGACGACGGAGTCGACCATCGTCACCCGGAGCGGCCGCAGGACGCAGCTGCGGTCGGAGGCCACCGCGAAGCCGACCCCCGTGCGGGCCGTCCTCTCCAGAGTCTCGACCAGGGTCGCGATGCCGCTGGAGCCGAAGAAGTCGATGTCGGTCAGGTCCAGCACCAGCGCGGACGGCCGGTGCTCCAGCAGCGTTCTGAGGGTTTCCCTGATCGACTCGCACGTCGTCGTGTCGACCTCGCCCGCCACGCAGACGACCGAGATCTCGCCGTGCATCGTGAAGTCGATGGTGATCTGCTCCTCCGGCGACCGGTACTCCCCCACCGCGTGCACTCCTCGACTCGATCGACCAGGCCGGAACCCGCACGGCCGGTGCTGGAGACGCGGAACGGGCCGCACCCCCAAGGTACTCATCCGGCGTTCCCGTGTGCAATCAGTTGGGCCCCGGCGTTCGGGGGACCCGTTGTCCGGCGCGGTGATCAGCGGGCCGCGCACTCCACACCGGCGGGAATCCCCGTCGCGGCGGGGCTGCCGGACCCCCGCCCGGCGGACGGTCGGCACGGGTGAGGCGCGAACGTCACCCGAGCGGCGGGCACCCGAGCGGCGGGCGCACCGCGATCAGCGGACCTGGTGCCGCGCGAGCAGGAGGGTGCCGAGGCCCGTCACCTTCAGCACCCGCTCCAGGAACGGCGGGACCGGGTCGAGCACCACGCTCTTCCCGTGCTTGAGCCCGGCCTTGTACGCCGCGACGAAGATGCTCAGCCCGCTGGAGTCGACGAACGTCAGCCCGCTCACGTCGAGCACCACGTCGGTCTCGACCGCCAGGGTGAGCAGCACGGCCTCGAACTCGCCTGCCGTGGTGAGGGCGACCGCCCCCACCGGCGCGACGACCACGTGCTCGTCGTGGCGTTCGACGGTCCAGGACAACTCGTTCACGATGTGTGTTCCCCTTGCAGGACAAGGCCGTCGGCCCAGTAGCGGACCACGAGGTCGTGCGCGGTCGGGAAGTCGAGCAGCGTCGAGGCGAGCGCGTCGCCGAGTTCGCCCGCCAGCCGGGGGTCGGCGCCCCTGGCCGTGAGCAGGCGGTCGATCCACGCCGCCGTCTCCGAGATCGTGCGCGGGTCGCCGGTGAGCAGCGTCGCCGCCACGGAGTGCAGGGCCTGGTGGAGCACCTCGCCGCAGGCCGCGGAGAACAGCTTGCGCTCCAGCGGGGCGTCCGGGGTCGCCGCCGCGGCGGGCGTCCACCGTCCTCTGAGGACTTCCACCAGGCGGTGGTGGTCGAGTTCCATCGCGGACTGCTCGGTCACGCCCTGCCTGGGCAGCGGCTTCGCCCTGGGCACCACGGCGGGCAGCCCGTCCAGCAGCGCCACGGCGCCGTGGGCGTCCGGTGCCCACGCCGTCGCCCCCAGCGCCAGCGCCCTGGTGGAATCCCGGCCGAACGCCGAACCGCCGACCACGACGGGGATGCCCGCCGTGGTGCTCGCCTCGATGAACCGCCGCGTCGTGGGCAGCGCGCCGAGCACCGAGCAGCTCACGGCGGTGGCGTCCGGACCCACGTCGTGCAGGCACTGGCTGAGCCGGGCCGGTGACGTGCTCGCGCCGAGCAGGACGGTGTTCCAGCCGTGCAGGCGCAGCGCGGTGCCGATGATCAGCGCGGGCAGGGCGTGCCACTCCCGTTCGGCGCACGCGACCACGACCCGGCCCCGCGTGATCGGGACGCGCTCGGCGAAGCGCGCGACGACCTCGGTGGCCGAGACCGCGACGGCCGTGGCGGCGTGCTCCTTGGCGATCGACCACTCGCCGCGCTGCCACCGCTCACCGACCGTCCGCTGACCGGCGGCGATGACGTCGACCAGCACCGCGAGCGGGTCCTCGCCGTCGTCGAGCAGGCCGCGCACCACCGAGGCCGCCGCACGGCCGTCGACGGCCGACAACGCCCGGTCGAACTCGACCGAGCCACCGGACAGCGCACCGGTCACGCGGATCACCCCTCGCAGGACACCGCTAGCAGGGCGATGTCGTCGTGGGCGCGACCGTCCAGGTGTTCGACCACGCTCTGCTCCACGGCTTCGCAGAGCGCCACCGGACCCGCGCCCGCGTAGTCCGGCAGCAGACCGAGCAGCTTGTCCATGCCGTAGAAGCCGTCCGCACCCCTGGCCTCGTCCACGCCGTCGGTGAACATCAGCATGGTGTCACCGGCCTCCATGCGGATCCGCGCCTCGGTGTAGTAGACGTCCGGCACCACGCCGGAGGCGATGCCCGCCACCTCGACCTGGTCCACCGAGCCGTCGGCGTGCAGGACGATCGGGGCCGGGTGGCCCGCCACGGCGATGTCGACCTCCGCGTGGCTGCCGTCCGGGGCCGGGCGGAACCGCGCGCACACCACCGTGACGAAGCGGGAGGAGTCGTTCTCGCACAGCACGCTGTTCAGCGCCTTGAGCACCGCGGCCGGCCTGCGGTCGAAGTAGGCGGCCATGCGGATGCCCTGCCGGGCCCTGCCCGTCAGCACGGCCGCTTCGACGCCCTTGCCGCACACGTCGCCGAGCACCAGCAGCCAGTCGTCGGCCGAGCCGTGGACGTCGTAGAAGTCGCCGCCGATGTCCAGGTGCTCGGCCGCGGGCCGGAAGCGGGCGGAGACGCGGGCACCGGGGATGGTGGGCAGGTCCGGTGGACGCAGGCTGGACTGGAGGATCGAGGTGATCCGGCCGCGCTCCTCGTAGAGCCGGGCCGAGTCCAGCGCGATCGAGGCCTGGCTGGCGATCTGGCCCGCGAGCTCGACGTCGTCCTCGGGGAAGCCCCGGCCCGCGCTGCGGATCATGACCAGCGTGCCGATGGTGCTGCCCCGCGCGGTGAGCGCCAGGCTGAGCACGTCGGCGGGCCGGAGGCCGACCGCCTCGTCGCGCAGCCGCGGGTGCGGGATCATCGTGTCCAGGCCCTCGGTGCTGTCCAGCTCCACCGAGACGTGCAGCAGCTCGTCCTGGCCGGAGCGCAGCACGCGCTCCACGCCCGTGCCCTCGATCAGCGCCCGGGGGATGGCCGTGGCGAAGGTGGGGTCGGCGCCGCCGTGCAGGGTGAGGCCGCTGGCCTCGTCGACCAGCACGACCATCGCCCAGTCCGCGACGCGCGGCGTGACGAGGTCGAGCAGCCGCAGCACGGTGCGCCGCAGGTTGAGGGAGCCGGTCAGCGCGGAGGTGACCTCGCCGAGGAGGTCGACGCGCAACCGCGCTTCGGCCAGCAGTTCGTGCTCGGTCGCGGAACCGGTCCGCACCGCGTTCGCCCCACTGGTGGTCATGACGCCCTCCTCCCGTGAGCAGGCAGCGGTCCTGAGCCTACCGAACGATCGAGGGCCGCAACGGCGGCCACGCGGTTCGGCCGCTGCTCGGCGAGGCCCGGGCGGACGTGAAATCATCTTGATCACATCGACCGGAACGGGGTGGAACAGCACGTGACGGGCGTTGACGGGCCGAGAGCGGCTGACGGGGCGGGGCGGGCACTGGTCGCGTTCGTCGGGGATGACGGGCGGTTCACGCGCCTGGACGGCGCAGGCCGGGAGCTGCTCGGTCTGCCCGCCGACGCCGACGTCACCGCGCTGCGGCTCGACACCCTGCTCACGGGGGCGGGCACCGCCGAGCGCGTGCTGGCCGCCGCGGGCCGTGACCGGGTCTGGGCGGGTGACGTCGTGCTCGACACCGCGGGCGGGCCCGTCGAGGTCTTCCTGGTCTGCACCGCGCACGACGGGGCCTTCACCGTCGTCGCACGGCCCTCGGCCGGGACGAGCGCGGCGTTCACCGCCGACCTCGAGGTCCGGTTGCAGGGCCTGGAGGACGCGGAGGCGATCTTGGAGCTGGCGACCCGCGCGCTCGGCACCCACCTGGGCGTGGACCGCTGCGCGTACGCGCGGACCGAGGCCGACGAGGACCACTTCGTCATGAGCGGCGACCACGCCGCGGGCCTGCCCCACCTCGGCGGGCGGTTCGCGATGTCGCAGTTCGGTTCGGGCTGCCTGCGGGCGATGCGGGCGGGCGAGCCGTGGGTGGTGGACGACTGCGCCGCCGACGACCGGCTGGAACCGGAGGACCTGGCGGTCTACCGCGCGACCGGCATCCGCGCCGTGATCTGCCTGCCCCTGCTCAAGTCCGGCCGGTTCGTCGCCGCCATGGCCGTCCACCAGCAGGTCCCCCGCCGGTGGACGCGGGCGGAGGTCGACCTGGTGGGCGTGGTGGTCAACCGCTGCTGGGAGTCGGTCGAGCGCACCCACGCGGCCCTGGCGCTGCGCGAGAGCGAGCAGCGCTACCGGCTGCTGGTCGAACGCGCCACGGACGCCATCTGGATGGTCGACCGGGATCTGCGGTTCGTGGAGGCGAACCGGGCGGCGTGCGCGCTGTTCGGCCACCGGCGCGAGGACCTGGTCGGCACGTCCGTCACCGACCTCGTCGTCGCCGAGCACGAGCACCGGCTGGCCGAACTCGTCGCGGACCGGCAGACCGCGCAGGTCGTGACGGAGGTGTGGGACGTGCGCCGCGCCGACGGGACTGTGCTGTCGGTGGAGCTGAGCGTGCAGAGCACCCCCGGTGGGCTCCAGGCGATCAGCCGCGACGTCACCGCCCGCCTGCGCGCTGAGGCCGAGCGCGACCTGCTGCTGCGGCAGGAGCACGAGATCGCGCAGGCGTTGCAGCGGAGCCTGCTGCCGCGCGAGCTGCCGGAGCTGGCGCGGCTGGCGGCGTCGGCCAGGTACCTGCCCGCGTCCACGCACGCGCAGACCGGCGGCGACTGGTACGAGGTCCTGCCGCTCGGCGCCGACGTCGTCGCGCTGTCGGTGGGCGACGTCGTGGGCAAGGGCCCGACGGCCGCCGCCGTGATGGGGCAGCTCCGCGGCGCGCTCGCGGGGTACCTGCTGGACGGCCACTCCCCCGCCGCCGCGCTGGATCGCCTGGACGCGTTCGCCCGCCGGACAGCGGGCGCGGCGGGCAGCAGCTGCGCCTGCCTGACCTTCGACGTCGGCACGGGTGAGCTGAGCTGGGCCGCGGCGGGCCACCCCCCGCCGCTGGTCGTGGCGGAGGAGGGCTCGCGGTTCCTGCCCGAGGGCCGCGGCGCGGTGCTGGGCGCGCCGTTCCACGAGCCCTACGAGGAGCAGAAGGCGCTCCTGACGCCGGGGACGTCGATCGTGCTCTACACCGACGGGCTCGTGGAACGGCGGGGCGTCTTGGTCGACGAGGGCCTGGACCTGCTGCTGCGCACGGCTTCCGGCGCGCACGACCTGCCGCCGGAGGACCTGGCGGGGGCCATCACCGACGTGCTGCTGGCCGACGGCCACCACGACGACGTGGCGCTGGTCGTCGTCCGCCACGTCCCGGAACCGCTGCGGGAGCGCGTGCCCGCCGAACCGGCCGAGCTGGGGGCGATGCGCCGCCGGGTGAGCCGGTGGGCGGGCGCGGCCGGGCTGTCGGCCGACCTGCTCGACGACCTCCAGCTCGCGCTGGGCGAGGCCGCGGCGAACGCCGTGGACCACGCCTACCCGCGGGGATCGGGGGACTTCGACTACGAGGTGGCCCGCGAGGGCGGCGGCGGTGTGCACGTCGTCGTCCGCGACCGGGGCACGTGGCGCCCCGAGCCCACCGACAACGGCCACCGCGGCCGGGGGATGCGGATCATCCGGGCGCTGTCCGAGACGGCGTCGTTCGAGCACGGCACGGGCGGCACCACGGTCGACTTCGCGCTCGCGGCCCCGACGGCCACGACCAAGCAGGCACCCGCCGCCCCCGTGGACGTGCCTGCCGGGCTGGCGGTGGACGAGAGCGGTGGTGAGGTCCAGGTCCTCCG
>NZ_DBNGPQ010000107.1:0-44045 GCF_057122925.1 Umezawaea sp.
TCGGTTGAGCACGGTGGTGCGGATGGATCGGTTGGTGGTGCTGGATCGGGGTCGGGTGGTGGAGCAGGGGACCCATGCGGAGTTGTTGGCGGTGGGTGGGGTGTACGCGAAGCTGTGGCGCCACCAGTCCGGCGGGTTCCTCGACGAGGAGGAGGCCGACGAGCCCCTGCCCGACGACGACAGGGGAGCGGTGGGCGCGAAGTGAACCCGCCCCCGTCGAGGGCGCCCGCGCCGCGCGCGCACCTCGCGGAGGCGCCCGCGCCCTGACGGGTCACCGCGGGCGCACGGCGTCCACGACGAGGTCGAGGAGTCTGCCGGTCCGCTCGGGGTCGCCGCCGACCGTGGTGGACAGGAAGACGCCGAGGAGCATCGCGGTGACGTCCTCGGGGTCGACGTCGGCGCGGAGGGCTCCCGTCCGCGCGCCCTCGGCCAGGATGGCGGCGATGGCGGCGGTGACGCGCTCCCGCGTGGCCGGGGTCGCCGTGCGCCCCGACTGCCAGCCCGCGCGGAGCGTGGTGATCATCCCCCGCTTGGTGTCGACGAACGCCGCGTAGCGGTCCAGCCACGCCCGCAGGGCGACCTCGGGCGGGTGCGCGGCCAGCAGGGCGGGTGCGCTGGTGGCGACGGCGTCGAGTTCGGCGGCGTAGACGGCCTCGACGAGCGCCTCGCGGGTGGGGAAGTGCCGGTAGAGCGTGCCGATGCCGACACCGGCGTCACGGGCGATGGTCTCCAGCGGGACGGTGTCGTCGGCCGCCGTGAAGGCGTTCCGCGCGGCGGTGAGGAGCCTCTCGCGGTTGCGCGCCGCGTCCGAGCGGGGTCTGCGGGCGCTCGGGTCGGGTGCAGACAAAACGGAGGCACCTCCGGTAGCGTTGTGGTGAAACGGAGGAGCCTCCGTCTTGGCGATCATCGCACGAGGACAGGATTCCCATGCCTTCACCCGTCACCACCCGCCCCGGCGGCCCCGGCCCGCTCGCGGGCCGCACCGTCTCCCGCGTCGGCTACGGGGCGATGCAGCTGCACCACGGCGCCGACCGCGCGACGGGGGTCGCGGTGCTGCGGCGCGTGGTCGAGCTCGGCGTCGACCACATCGACACCGCCCACTTCTACGGCCCCGCCAACGAGCTGATCCGCGAGGCGGTCCGGCCCGAGGACGACGTGCTGATCGCGAGCAAGGTCGGCGCCGACCCCGACCCCGGCGCCCCCGTCCCGCTCCGCCTCGCGCAGCGGCCCGAGCAGCTGCGGGCGAGCGTCGAGGCCAACCTCGTCGGCCTCGGCCTCGACCGGATCCCGCTGGTGAACCTGCGCCGCACCGACGCCGGACCCGGCCTGCGCGCCGAGGGCGACCAGGTGGTCGACCTCGACGACCAGCTCGCGACCATGGTCGCCCTGCGCGACGAGGGCAAGATCGGCGCCATCGGGCTCAGCGGCGTCTCGTCGGACACCCTGCGCCGGGCGATCCCGGCGGGCGTCGCCTGCGTGCAGAACGCCTACAGCCTCGTGTCGCGCGACGACGAGGACCTCCTCGCCCTGTGCGCCGCCGAGGGCATCGCCTGGGTGCCGTTCTTCCCGCTCGGCGGCGGTCTCCCCGGCCTGCCGAAGGTGACCGAGCAGCGGGCCGTCCTGGCCGTGGCGGAGTCCCTGGGCCGCACCCCCGCCCAGGTCGGCCTCGCGTGGCTGCTCCACCACGCCCCGAACGTGCTGCTCATCCCCGGCACGTCGAACGTCCGGCACCTGGAGGCCAACGTCGACGCGGGCGCGGTCGTGCTGGACGACGAGGCGCTCGCCGCGCTCGACGCGGTCCCGACGCGGTCGGCGAACCTCGACCTCGGATGACCTGGTCGGCCGTCGCGGGCGCGACCGATCGGGCGAGGGCGAACGAGCTTTTTGACCTTAAATCTGATGAAATGTCCGATATGAGCCTTTTTGATGCTTTCAAGGAAAAAGCCGCCGAGCTCTTCGGCGGCGCCGGAGACAAGGTCACCGAGCTGACCGGGATCGAGGTGCCCGGCGCCGAGGCCGTGGACCAGTTCGGCCAGTCCGCCGACCAGGTCGCGCAGACGGCCGGTGGGTTCGTCGAGGGCGCGGGCGAGGCCGGGCAGAACCTGGCGGGCACCGCGCAGGACTTCGGCACCACCGCCACCGACGCGGCCGGCGGCTTCATCGACCCCCACACCCAGAGGTGATGTGCCTCCCCTGATCTCGCCGTAGCACAGGGGTTCCCGCCCTCGCCCGTGGTCGACACCGGTGGTCGGTGTCGACCGGGGGCGACGGAGGTCCGCGGCGGCGCGGTCCGACGGATCAGCACACCCGGACGCCGGTGGCGGGCAGCACGGTGCCCGGCGCGCGCCGGGGTTGGCCGCGACGACCCGGTCGACCACCGCCCGGACCGTCGGACCGGGTTCCGCCCGCGCGGTCGCGGACGTCAGCGGCAGCGCCGCGCGGACGGCGGCCGGCGGGGCCAGTGCTCTCGCGGTCCCTCCGCGGTCAACCCCGGACCGACCGGATCGCCACGCCCGCGGGCAGCAGGACCGACGACCCGCCGGGGACGCAGAACTGCTGCCCGGTCCCGCCGACACCCGTGGCCGCGCAGGCGTCGTCGTCCGGCACCTGGTCGTTCACGATCACCCTGACGCTCTGGAAACCGGTCAGGTCCTGCCACACCTCGTCCCGCACGACGATCACCTGGCCGGAGCCGTCCGGGTTCGCGCAGAAGCACGCCGCGCCCACCGCGCACCACGGCGCGGCGCTCGCCGGTGCGGCGCCGACCACCGCGCCGACCGCCGGTGTTCTCCCCGTGGTTCCTCCCCCGTCCGGTCGGCCGGATCGCCGACCCCCCATGCGTACCGGAGGGTTGTTGTTCACCGTCGGGTCGAGCGCGGTTGACGAACAACGCGTGGACGAACGTGTGGTTGGGTGAGCACCACTGTGCGGAACACGTCGAGGGATGGTGATGCGGTGCTATCGGGTGATGTGCTTGCGGCGGCCGAGAGCGCGCCGCCGGTGGAGTCGGTCGAGGTGGTCGCGCGCGACCTGGCGAAGCGGTTCGACGCCTTCTACGTGTCGTTCCTGCTCGTGGACCTCGTCGACGAGCACCTGGTGCGGCTGACCTCGACCACGCACCCCGCGGGGGCCGGTGCGGAAAGCGTCGACCCGCGGGACGGCTCCTACGACGAGGTGCTGCGCACCCAGCTGCCGTGGCACCAGCCGGAGGACGACGGGGTGCGGGTGGTGCTGCCGGTGACCAACCGCGGCGACTGCATCGGCGTGCTGGAGGTGACCGTTCCCTCCCTCGACGAGGACGTGCTGGGGCAGCTCGGCGAGGCCGCGCACGCACTGGCCTACGTCATCGTCACCGACCGCCGCTTCACCGACCTCTACCACTCCGGTCGCCGCACCAGGATGATGAGCCTGGCCGCGGAGATCCAGCACCAGCTGCTGCCCACGGCGTCCTGCTGCGAGGCGGCGCAGTTCACCGTCGCGGGAGCGCTGGTGCCCGCCCACGACATCGGCGGGGACACCTACGACTACGCCCTGGACCGCGACTCCCTGCACGTGTCGATGACCGACGCCGTCGGCCACGACGTGAGCTCGGCGCTGACCGCGACCCTGCTGGTGGGCGCGCTGCGCAAGGCCCGCCGGGACGGCAGCGACCTGGCCGAGCAGGCGCGGCAGGCCAACCACGCGCTGATGGACCACCGGCGGGGGTCGCTCGCGACCGGAGTGCTGCTGCGCGTGGACCTGCGTGCCGGAGCGGTGGAGCTGGTCAACGCGGGCCACCCGCCGCCGCTGCTGCTGCGCGACGGCGTGGTCGAGCCGCTGGAGCTGAAGATCGACCTGCTGTTCGGCGTCGCCCCGCACGACTACCGCGTGCAGCGGCTGGACCTGCGTCCCGGCGACCGGCTGGTGCTGCTCACCGACGGCATGTTCGAGCGCGACGCGGAAGCCGTCGACCTGCTCGCGCTGCTCCGCGACACGCAGGACCTGCACCCCAGGGAGGTGGTGCGGGTGGTGACGAGGGCCGTGCGGCGCGCCTGCCGCGACCGCCTGGAGGACGACGCCACCGTGCTCTGCCTGGACTGGCACGGAGCGGGCCACACCGAGCGCCAGGCCGACAACGGCGCCGACACGGACACCGCCTCGCCCGCCTCGCCCGTCTAGCGCCGCCACCGTCCGGCGGACGGTGGCGTGTGTGGCGGTCGGGGTCCGGTGACGCGAACGCGCCTCCCGCACCGCGGGCCGACGACCCGGTCCACGGTGGCGATCCGGTGCGCGACCGGGATCGTGGTGCGGACGCTCCCCGGTGGTGCGGGCGGGACCGTCCTTCCGGGAGCGACCAGGTGGTTTCCACCGACGCGGGTGGATCACCCGATCGATACCGTGGCGCTGCTCCCCGGTCGGCCGGACAACCGCCGACCTCGACGAGAAGGGCCCCACCACATGGCTGATCCGACCGACCTCGACCTGCCGGACAACTGGGGGCGGTGGGGGGCCGACGACGAGCTCGGCACGCTCAACCTGATCACCGACGAGGTGCGGGCGAGGGCCGCCGCGGAGGTGCGGCTCGGTCGGTGGGTGTCGCTCGCGCAGCCGATCACGCCGAACCCGATGGTGAGCGGCCCGTTCGCGCCCACGACGGTGGAGGTGTCCCCGGTTCAGCAGATGGTGTCGCACACCGGGATGGGGGTGGCGGCGGATCTGGTGCTGGTGACGAACCACCACGTGCGGTCGACGCACATCGACGCGCTGGCGCACTGGTCCCGCGACGACCTGGTCTACCCCGGCAAGCCCAGGGAGCAGGCCGTGACGCCCGGCGGTGTCGTGCACGGGTCGACGGGGGCGTTCGCCGCCGGGATCGTGACGCGGGGCGTCCTGCTCGACCTGGCCGCGGACGGGCCGCTCGCCCCCGGCCACGCGGTGACGTCGGAGGACTTCGAGCGGGCCGAGCGGCGCCAGGGCGTCGAGGTGGGCGAGGGCGACGCGCTGGTGGTGCGGCTGGGGTGGTCGAGCGTCCCGGTGCCGGGGACGCCGACACCGGGGATCAGCCTCGACGCGGTGCGCTGGATGCACCGCCGAGGGGTCTCGCTCTGCGCCGCCGACCGCGGTGACGCGCACCCGCCGCTCGACCCGGACGGGCCGTCGCCGCTGCACGGGGTCGGCCTCGGCCGGATGGCGATGCCGCTGGTGGACGCGGCCGAGCTGGACGACCTCGCCGAGCTGTGCGCGGAGCTGGGGCGCCACAGCTTCCTGCTCACCGTCGCCCCGCCGCGCGTCCACGGCCTGACCGGCGTGCCGGTCAACCCCGTCGCCCTGTTCTGACCTGGTGCGGGCGGGTCACGACCCGGCGAGGCCCGCCCGCCAGGCCCACGACGCGATCTCGACGCGGTTGCGCGCGCCGAGCTTGCCCAGCACCGAGGTCAGGTGCGTCTTCACGGTGGACAGCGACATGTGCAGGGCGACGGCGATCTCCTGGTTCGTGAGCCCGCGCGCCACCTCGCGCACCACGTCCTGCTCCCGTGCCGTGAGCCTGTTCCGGTCCGCGCTCTCACCCCGACGGGTGAACTGCCGCAGCAGCCGCAGCGTCACCTGCGGCGAGATCAGCGCATTGCCCTGCGCCGCCGCCCGCACGGCCTCCACGAGCAGTTCGGGCCCCGCGTCCTTGGTCAGGAACCCGCTGGCCCCGTGCTGCAACGCCGTGTGCACGTACTCGTCCAGGTCGAAGGTCGTCACCACGACGACCTTCGACGTCGGCGCGAGCCGCTTCGTCACCTCCAGGCCGTCGAGACCCGGCATCCGGATGTCCACCAGGCACACGTCCGGCCGCAGCTCGCGCGCGGTCGTGACGGCCGCGACCCCGTCGGCCACGTCGGCGACGACGGAGATGTCCGGCCGCCTCTCCAGGATCAGCCGGAACCCCGTGCGCACCATCTCCTGGTCGTCGGCGATCAGGACCGAGATCACGCGTGCCCTTCCCACGGAAGTTCGGCGACGACCCGCCAGCCGTTCCCGTCCGGACCGGCGGAGAACAGGCCGCCCAGGATGCCCACCCGTTCCCGCATGCCGACGAGACCGTAACCCGCCGACCGCGCCGACCCCGGCCTGCCGTCGTCGGTCACGACCACGCGCACCGCCGTGGGCGTCCGGGACAGCTCCACGTCGACGGCGGTCGGCTCGACGGCGTGCTTGTGCGCGTTGGTCAGCGACTCCTGCACCAGCCGCAGCACGGAGCGGCCCAGCTCGGGCGGCAGGTCCGGCGGGAGGTCGATGCGCAGCCTGGTGGGCAGCCCCTGGTCGCGGGCGCGCTCGACGGCGGCCAGGACGTCGGCGCCGAGGTCGGTCGTCGCCACCTCCGCCTCGCCCTCGCGCAGCGTGCCCACGAGCCTGCGCATCGCGCCCACCGCCTCAGTCCCGCTGCCGATGATGCCGGGCAGCAGCCGGTGCGCCGCCCCTGGGTCCTCCTCCGCCACGTCCAGGGCGGCCTGCGCCTGCACCAGCATCCCGGTCACGTGGTGCGCGACGACGTCGTGCAGCTCGCGGGCCAGCGCGATGCGCTCCTCCCGCTGCGCGTCGGACACCGAGGAGGACAGCAGGCGCTCCCGCTCGGCGTCCCGCGCCCGGAAGTACCGGCCCGTCCCGATCGCGACCACGCCCAGCAGCAGCGAGCCCGCGACGTTCGACTCGGTCCAGGAGAAGCCCGTGCGCACCACGGCCGCGTGCGTGCTCACCACGACGAGCACACCCACGCTCACGCCCGCCGCCCTCGGGGTCGCGCACCGCACGACGGCGGCCACGATCGCCATGCACGCCGCCGTCTCGGCCAGCGACAGCGGGCTCAGCAGCCGTTCCAGGCGCGACCCGTCCTCGTCCACGGCGAGCGAGGTCAGCACGACGGACGTGGCCGCGACCGCCGTCGACACCGCCGGGAACCGGTGGGCGGCGAGCGCGGCCGCGCACGCGGGCACGGTCAGCAACCAGACCCAGACGTCGGGGCCGCGGACGGGCAGGAGCCAGGTCAGCTCGACCACCAGCAGCGCGCCGAGCGCGAGCGCGGTAGGCCACTGCCTGCGGAGTCCGTCCATGGTGGAGACGCTACTGATCCGGTTCACCTCCCACCTCGGTCACTTGACCGATCCGAAGTGGCGACGTGACCGAGGTGGGGACCGGCGGCGGCTCGACAGCATTCACGGCATGGCTGCGGTGTCGAGGGTTCGTGGGTCGGTCGGGGTCCGTCCGGTGTGGAGGCGTGCGCGTGCGCCGCGGGACGGAGGGGTCGCGTGAGGCTCGCGATCACCCTGTTCCGCGGCGACCGCGGCGCGCGGGTCTCGGCCGTGCTCGTCGCGCTCGGCGTGGCGGTGGGGGTGCTGCTGGTCCTCTGGCTGGTCACCGCTCCGACCGCCCTGCGGGCGCGGGAGGACCGCGTCGCGTGGCGCGGCGCGAGCCCCGAGGGGCCGCTGACGGTCGCGGCCACCCGCGACGAGTTCCGCGGCAAGCTGGTCGAGCGCTTCGACGTCGCGTCGGACGACCCGGCCGGGGTCGCCGTGGCGCGGGGGATCCCGCGCCTGCCCGGCCCCGGTGAGGTGGTGCTCTCGCCCGCGCTGGCCGACCTGGTCGGCGCGGTGCCCCCGGCGAGGCTCGGCGACCGCTTCCCCGGCGCCGTCGTGGGCCTGCTGGACGAGCGGGCGCTGGGGTTCCCGGACGAGCTGGTCGCGATCGTCGGCCACCCGCCGGGCGCGGTCGACGGCGTCCGCGCGAGCGACCTGCTCGGGCCGCGCGTGCGCGTGGCCGACACCGCCGGGATGCTGCACCTGCTCACCAGGATCGGCCTGGTGGTGCTCGTGGTGCCCTGCCTGGTGCTCGTCGGGTCGGTCGGGCGGCTCACGTCCGCCAAGCGGGAACGCAGGCTCACGGCCCTGCGGCTGGTGGGCGCCACACCGCGCCAGGCCGCCGCGGTGGTCGCGGTGGAGATCGCGGCCGGGGCCGTCGCGGGCAGCCTGCTCGGCGTCGCGCTGGCCTGGCCGTCGAGCCACCTCGTCGCGCGGGTCCCGTGGGGAGGCGGCACCTGGTTCCCCGACGACTTCACCCCCGACCCGCTCGTGGCCGCGGTGGTGGCGGTGTGCGCGCCGCTGCTCGTCGTGGGCGCCGCGCTGGTCGGCCACCGGAGGGTCCTCACCCGTCCGCCGGGCGCGGTGGAGGTCCGCGGCGTCCGGTGGCGGCGAACGCCGGTCCTGGTCGGGGCGTTCGCGCTGTTCACCGTCGGCCTCGTGGTCGCCCGCGAGGTCGGCGGGCCGAACCGCTTCGAGGTGGTGCTGGCGGGCGTCGCCGGGGTCGCGCTGGCACTGGTGTTCACCGGACCGGTGCTGACGTCGCTGGTGGGCTGGCTCTTCGTCGGGCGCTGGCGCCGACCGGCGACGCTGCTCGCCGGACGGCGGCTCCTCGGCGACCCGGTCGCGGCCTTCCGCGGCACGGCGGGCGTGGTCGTCGCCGTGTTCACCGGGGCGCTGGCGCTGACCATGGTGCCGACGCTGGAGCGGCAGGTCATCGTCGACGACGGGACGTGGGCGCCGGACGCCGTCGTCGCGCACGACGTCACCGACCCCCGGCGGATCGACGCGCTGCGCACGGCGACGACCGCGCCCGTCGTGCCCCTGGTCGACGGACTGCTGGACTCCGGCGGCCGGTCGTACCCCGCGGTGGTCGCCCGGTGCGCCGACGTCGCGGCCGTCCTCACCGGGCTCACCTGCGAACCCGGACCGGCGGTGTACGCGCCGCACCCGCTGGACACCGTCCGTCCACTTCGGATCTCCAGCCGCCAGGCGCGGCCGAGGGTCGCCCTGCCGGACGGCGTCGGGGTCCGCCTCCACCACGGCGGCTCCCACGTCGTCGTCGACCCGGAACTCGTCCCGACCCTGGCCGCCCGGCCGAACGGCGTCGCGGTGCTGACCACACCGGAGAACCGCGAGGCGGTCCACACCGCGCTCGTCAGGGCCGTTCCGGGATCGCCGCTGCGGAACTCCGCCGAGTCCGACACCCTCGCCACCACGATGCTCGCCGACCTCCACCGGGCGGTGCTGATCGGCCTGGTGGTCGCCGCGCTGCTGGGCGGCTCCGGCGCGGCGGTGAGCGCCGTGGGCTCGGTGGTCGAGCGGCGCCGGACGTTCAGCGTGCTGATGGCGGCGGGCACACCCGCGCGAGTGCTGCGCACGGTGCTGCGGCGCGAGGTCGTGCTGCCGGTGGTCGTGGCCACGCTCGCGGCCTGCGCGGCGGGTGTCGCCGTGGGGCACGGGCTGCTGACGGTCGCACCGGGCGTCCCGGACGACGCGGGCACGACGGTGACGCCGTGGATCGCCGCCCCGGCCGCCGCCGGGTTCTTCGTCTCGCTGGCCGCCGCCGCGGCGTGCGGGCGGGCGCTGCGCACCATCACCCCGACGACCCACCAGGAGGACCAGGCATGACGCGCACGACATCGACCCGCCCGCGCGGGACGGGGGCCGCCTGATGGGCTCCGGGAAGCTGCGCTCGGCGCTGGTCATCGGCGGCCAGGGCATCCGCGCCCGCAAGCTGCGCACGTTCCTGTCCATGATCAGCCTGTTCCTCGGGGTGCTCGCGGTGCTGACGGTGCAGGCGGGCTCCGAGATCGCCGAACGCGCGATGCTCTCCGGCGTCGAGCTGTCGCGGGGCAGGGACGGCACGCTCTGGATGAGCGTGCCCGACGAGCCGTCCGCGCTCACCGTGGTCGAGCGGACCCTGTCGGGCAGGTCCGACGGGGTGGCCTCGATCGGCATGAACGCGGTCATCGGCGAACCCGGTGTGCGCCCGATCAACGACGGCGCGGTGCCGTTCGACCACGCGCGGGCGGGTGGTCCGTCGGACGGCTCCGGCGAGCCGGACGGCCAGGCGATCGAGGTGAAGCTCGAAGCCCTCACCGGGGACGTCCGCGGGTTCCGGCCGTTCCGCCCGGTGTCGGGGGAGTGGCTGGACTTCGCCTCGGCACCGGCGCTGGCCCCGAGGGTCGTGCTGAACGAGGAGGCCGCGGTCGGCCTGCGGCGGTACCGGGTCCCCGGCGAGATGGCGCTGCCCGGTGCCGCGTTCCACGTGACGCCGCAGGTGGTCGGGGTGGTCGCGGACGGCAACCCGCAGCCCGCGGTCTACGTGCGCCTGGACGAGGTGGGGGCGTGGCTGCCGACCGCCGGTCCGTCCCGCGAGGGCTCCCGCGTCCAGGTGCTGCTGTCACCCGCCGCACCGGAACTCGTGCGGACGCTGCGCGCCCGCCTGGTGGCCGTCGGCGTGGCCGAGGACGGGTTGACGGCGTACCCGGTCAACTCGCGGGAGGACATGGAGAACCAGCTCTCGCTGATGCGGTTGATCTTCCTGGGGATGGCGGCGCTGGTGCTGCTGATCGGCGTCGCGGGCATCCTCAACGTCGGACTGGCCACCGTCGGCGAGCGCGTCGAGGAACTGGCCCTGCGCCGCGCCCTCGGCACGTCGCGCCTGCTGCTGGCGGGCATCGTGCTGGCGGAGACCCTCCTGGTCGGCCTGCTGACCGCGGCGGCGGCGATCGGGACCGGGGCAGCCGGGGTGGAGGTGGGGTCGGCCCTGTTCGGGTCGAGCTACCCGGCCCTCCAGGACATCTCGTTCCCGTGGCAGGCGGGGGTCGCCGGGGTGGTGGCGGGGGTGGTCGCCGGGGTGCTCGGTGGACTGGTGCCCGCGATCCGTGCCGCCCGCATCCCGATCGCGGCGGTCATGCGGGCCTGAGCGGTCCCGTGCCGCGCACGGCGGTGAGGATGGGTTCGGCGTGCTCGGGCGCGCAGATCAGCAGGTCCGGCAGGTACGGATCGGCCTGGTTGTAGGTCAACGGCGTTCCGTCGACCCGCGAGGTGTGCAGCCCGGCCGCCGCGGCGACGCCCACCGGCGCGGCGGAGTCCCACTCCCACTGGCCGCCCGCGTGCAGGTAGGCGTCGGCCTCGCCGCGCAGCACGGCCAGGGTCTTGGCGCCCGCCGAGCCCATGCCGACGAGGTCCGCGTCGAGCGCGGCGGCGACGGCGGGGGCGAACCACGGCGGTCGGCTCCCGCTCACCAGGATCCGCGGTCGCGCGGCCGTCCGGCGCACCGCCACCGCGGTCCCGCTCGCGCACACCACGTCCAGCGCGGGCTGCGCGACGGCGGCGGAGGTGATGCCGCGCCCCCGCTGCCACAGCGCCACGTGCACCGCCCAGTCGGTGTGACCGAGGAGCCCGTACTCGCGCGTGCCGTCGAGCGGGTCGATGATCCAGACGCGGTCCTCGGCCAGCCGCCGCGGGTCGTCGGCGCCCTCCTCGGACAGCACGGCGTCGTGCGGACGGGCGTCGGCCAGCGCCCGCACCAGGAACCGGTGCGACAGCAGGTCTCCCCGTCTGCCCAGCTCCGCACCGCGCAGACCGCCGCGCCGCAACCCGGTCAGCAGCCGCCCCGACTCCTCGGCCAACACCGCCGAAAGCCCGCCGTCGCACAAGACCATGGTCGAAACTTCCCCCCGCCCCGCACCACCAAACCGGCTCGCGGCGCGCATTCATTCCACCCCTGTGGTAATTCGAGGCTCAAACCGCGAATTCGTCGCATCCGATTGCTCTGAAGGTGCCACCGGCATTCGTAAAAATGTCTCAAATTTTGTGCCCGTGCAATGGGGAGTTTGCTCGGAGTTGGCCGGGGTACTGCCGTTGAACGGAGACGGCGACGGGCGACCTGAGGGGGAGCGATGCTGTTGCGTCCATCCATTCGCGATTCTTTTGCGATGTGCGAGCGGGTTCTCCCGCCGCTTTCCGCGACCCGGTCACCCGATTCCGGACGCGTCCGCTGAACCAGTCCTCACACCGGGAGTGAAGGAGCATCATGGCGCCTGACCACGCCGCCCCGCCGCTGCCCCGCTCGTCGCCGGGCGCGGTGCCGCCGCGCACGGTACCCGCCGACCCGGTGGGGCTCCTCGGCTCCAAGGCCGAGACCCTGGAGAACCTCGCCCCGCTGGTGCGCACGGCGCGGGTGCTGCCCCTGCTGCACTTCCGGGTCGACGAGTGGAGCGCCGACCGGGACCGCGTCCTCGACCGGGTCGAGGACCGCCCCTGGGGACACCGCCCGCTGATCGTGCGCAGCAGCACCAGGCGGGAGGACGACCCCCGCACCCTGATGCCGGGCAGCTACCTGTCGGTGGCCGGGGTCACCGGCCGCGCCGCCCTGCGCACGGCGGTCGACGCCGTGATCGACTCCTACCGCGCCCGCGTCGACGTGCTGCCCGAGCACGAGCTGGGCGACCAGCTCGTGCTCGTCCAGCCCCTCGTCCGCGACGTGACGATGAGCGGGGTGGTCTTCACCTGCGACCCGAACACCGGTTCCCCCTACCTCGTCGTCAACTACGAGGAGGACGGCGACCCGGCGGCGGTGACCGGTGGCGGTCGCGCGCGGCTGCGGACGTTCTACTCCTGGAAGTCCGCCGACACCTCCCGCGTCGACCCGCGGCTGCGCCGTCTCGTGCTGCTGTCCCACGAGCTGGAGGAGCTGCTGGGGCGCACCGGTCTCGACGTCGAGTTCGCCTTCGACCACGACGGGGAGCTGTACCTGCTCCAGGTGCGCCCGCTCGTCGTGGAGCCGCTGACCGACGACGGCGCGCTGGAGGAGGCGCTGGCCGCCGTCGCCGCGAAGGTCCGCACGGCGAGCCAGCCGCACCCGCACCTGTGCGGACAGCGGACCGTGTTCGGCGTGATGCCGGACTGGAACCCGGCGGAGATCGTCGGCACCCGCCCCCGTCCGCTGGCCGCGTCGCTGTACCAGCGCCTGATCACCGACGGGCAGTGGGCGGCCCAGCGGGCGCGCTACGGCTACCGGGACGTCCGCGGCTTCCCGCTGATGCTCGACTTCCGCGGGCTGCCCTACGTCGACGTGCGCGCGAGCTGCAACTCGCTCGTCCCCGCGTCGCTGGACGACCGGGTCGCGGAACGGTTGGTGGACCACTACATCGACCGGCTCGTGGACAACCCCGAGCTGCACGACAAGATCGAGTTCGACGTCGTCTTCTCCTGCTACTCCTTCACCGTCCGGGAGCGGCTGGCCGACCAGGCCGGGCACCTGTTCGGCGCGGGGGAGCGCGACGACGTCGTCGTGGCGCTGCGCACCCTGACCAACGACCTCATGGACCCGGAGTTCCCGGCGCGGCAGGAGGACCTGGCGGCCATCACCTCGTTGCGCGCCAAGCTGAACGAGGTGCGGCAGTCCGACCTCGACCTGCCGAGCCAGGTCTACTGGCTGCTGGAGGACTGCCGCCGGTTCGGCACGCTCGCGTTCGCGGGCTTCGCCAGGCTCGGCTTCATCGCCACCGAGATGCTGCGGTCGCTCGTCGGGATCGGCGTGCTGACCGAGCAGGACGTCGCCCGGCTCATGGCCTCGCTGGACACGGTGACCAACAGGATGCTGAGCGACCGCACGGCGCTGTCGCGCGAGGAGTTCCTGCACCGGTACGGGTTCCTCCGCCCCGGCACCTACGACATCCGGTCCCCGCGCTACGACGAGGACCCCGACGGCTACTTCGACTGGCCCGACCGGCGGACGCGCGCCGTGGACCCGCCGCCGTTCCGGCTGCCCGCGAGCACGATGCGCCTGGTCGACGGGCTGCTCCGCCAGCACCGGCTGGAACTGGACGCCCACGGGCTGCTGGCGTTCGTGGTCACCAGCATCGAGCAGCGCGAGAACTCCAAGTTCGAGTTCACCCGGCACCTGAGCGAGGCGCTCTCGCTCCTCGCGCGGCTGGGCCGCGAGGCGGGCGTCGACGTCGACGACATGTCCTGCACGACGATCACGTGCGTCGACGAGCTGTACCGCGGCGCGGCGAGCCCGGAGGAGGTGCTGCGCCGGAGCGCCGACGCGGGGCGGCAGCAGTACGGGCTGACCCGTCGCCTCGTGCTGCCCCCGGTCATCGCCTGCCCCGAGGACGTCACGTCGTTCCACCTGCCCACCAGCGAACCCAACTACGTCACCCAGGGCACCGCAACCGGTCCCGTCGCGTTGATCTCGTCGCGGCCGGCCGACGTCAAGGGCAAGATCCTGATGCTGCCCAGCGGCGACCCCGGCTACGACTGGATCTTCGCCGAGGGCGTGGCGGGGTTCATCACCCGCTTCGGCGGCGCCAACTCCCACATGGCCATCCGCGCGCACCAGCTCGGCATCCCGGCGGTCATCGGCGCGGGCCAGGTGCTCTACGACCGGTGGTCCACCGCCCGGCGGCTCACCGTCGACTGCCTGAACCGCAGGGTGGAGGTGCTGCCATGACGTGCGTCGCCGTCACGTCCCGCGTGGTGGTCGACCCGGAGCGCGGCACCCGCCACGACGCCGTCGACCAGCGGTGGTGGTCCTTCCTGGCGGACTGCGGGCTGCTGCCCGTCCCGGTGCCCAACGACCCCGCCCGCGCGGCCGGGGTGCTCCGCGCGCTCCCGGTGGGCGGTGTCCTCCTGACCGGCGGCAACGACCTCGTCGAACTCGGCGGTGACGCCCCCGAGCGGGACCGCACCGAGACGGCGCTGCTGGACGCGGCGCTGCGCGCCGGTCTCCCCGTGGTCGGGGTGTGCCGGGGGATGCAGCTGCTCCTGCGCCGCTTCGGGGTGCCGCTGACGCGGGTGAGCGGGCACGTGGCGCCCCGGCAGACCGTGCTGGCGGACGGCCGGGAGCGGGTGGTGAACAGCTACCACCACTGGGCGGCGGTCGGGTCGAGGCCGCCGCTGCGGGTGTGGGCGACCGGTCCCGGTGGCGTCGTCAAGGGCGTGCGGCACGAGACGGAACCGGTGCTGGGCGTCATGTGGCACCCGGAACGCCTGCCGACCGCGCTCGCCGAGCCGGACCGGGAGCTGTTCCGCTCGCAGTTCGGCGGTGGGCGATGAGGGGGGTGATCCTCGCGGCGGGCCGGGGCAGCAGGCTGCGCCACCTCACCGACGACCGGCCGAAGTGCCTGGTGCCGCTGGCGGGCCGTCCCCTGCTGGCGTGGCAGCGGGCGGCGCTGACCGCGGCCGGGGTGACCGACCTGGCGATCGTGGCGGGCTACCGCGCCGACGACCTCACCGGGCTGGGGCTGCCGGTGTTCCCCGCCCACCGGTGGGCCGAGACCGCCATGGTGCGCTCGCTGCTCGCCGCGTCGGAGTGGCTGGCCGGCGGGCCGTTCGTCGTCTCCTACGGCGACATCGTCTACTCCGCGGCGACGGTGCGCGGCCTCGTCGCCGCGCCGGGGGACCTGGCCATAGCCCACGACCCCCACTGGCTCCAGCTCTGGGAACGGCGGTTCGCCGACCCGCTCGACGACGCGGAGACCTTCCGGCTGGCCCCCGACGGGGCGCTGGAGCGGATCGGTGCCCGGCCGAGCACGGTCGCCGAGGTGCAGGGGCAGTACCTGGGGCTGCTGCGGTTCACCCCGGAGGCGTGGGCGGCGACCCTGGCGCTGCTGGACGGGCTGCCCGCGCGGCGGGTCGACGAGCTGGACGTGACGAGCCTGCTGCAAGCGCTGCTCGACGCCGGGGAGCGGATCGAGACCGTCCCCTGCCACGAGGCGTGGGGCGAGGTGGACAGCCCCGGCGACCTCGACGTCTGCGAGGACCTCGTGCGGCGGGGCCGGTTGGTGTTCGGCGACGGGCAGGAGGTGCTCGGGTGATCGTCTGGTTGATCGGTCTGTCGGGTGCGGGCAAGACCACCGTGGGCACGCGCCTGGCCGCGCGGCTGCGCGAGGAGTCGGCCAACCTCGTCTACCTCGACGGCGACCTGCTGCGCGAGGTGTGGGGCGGCGCGCTGTCCCACGACGTGGCGGGCCGCGAGGTCAACGCCGAGCGGATCAGCCGCCTGTGCCGGATGCTCGACCGGCAGGGCGTGCACGTGGTGGCCGCCGTGCTGTCGATCTTCCCGCGGTGGCGCGCGTGGAACCGCGAGAACCTCTCGGACTACTTCGAGGTGTTCCTCGACGTGCCGATGGACGTGGTGGTCGAGCGCGACACCAGGGGCCTGTACCGGGCGGCCCTCGACGGCGAGCAGTCCGACGTGGTGGGCGTGGACATCCCGTTCCCCCGCCCCGAGGACCCGGACCTCGTGCTGGACAGCTCCGGCCGCGACGGCACCCCGGACGAGCTGGTCGAGCGGATCGTGGCCGCCCTGACCGCGCGGGTGACGACGTGACGGCCGCCGGGCGGCTGGCCGCCGCGGCGGCCGGGTACCTCGCGGCGGAGCTGGCCGTCCACGCGCTGGTGCGGGCGCTGCGGCCGGACTTCCCCTGGCTCGTGTCGCGGCGCGACCTGGCACCGGAGATCCCCGCGGCACTGGTCGAGCGGCACGCCGCGAGGTCGTTCGACCCCGAGCTGGGGTGGTGCAGGCGCGCAGGGGAGCACGGCACCGAGACCACCGACCGGGGCACGACGAGCTGGGCCGTGGACGAGCGCGGACGCAGGCGCGACCCCCGCCTCGACGGCGGTGCCGCCGTGGCCTGCTTCGGCGACTCCTACACGTTCTGCCGCCTCGTGGACGACGACGAGACGTGGCCGCACCTGCTGTCGCGGGCGCTCGGCGTCGGCGTGGCGAACTACGGGGTCGGCAACTACGGCCTCGACCAGGCCCTGCTGCGCCTCGAACGCGAGCTGCCGACCCTGGAGGCCGACGTCGTGGTCATGGGCGTCGTGCCGGAGACCGTCGCACGGGTGCACTCGTACTGGAAGCACTACTTCGAGTACGGCAACGTGCTCGCGTTCAAGCCGCGGTTCACCCTGGGGCCCGACGGCCTGGTGCCGCACCCGAGCGCGGTCGACGACCCCGGCGGGTACGCCACCTACCGCGAGCGACTTCCGGAGATCACCCGGCTGGATCCCTTCCACGCCACCAAGTTCCGCCGCGACCTGCTGGACTTCCCCTACCTGCCCAGGCTGCTGCGCCGCGCGCGGCGGCACCTCCCGGTGCTGGCGCACCTGCTGACCGGGATCGGTCGCGGACCCGAACGGCGGGAGCGGGCGGTCCGCGCGGCGTTCGGCGTGGTGCTGCGGGACAACGCGCGCTGGACGGCGCGGCTCTGCGCGGACCCGGACGCCCGCCGCCTGCTGCGCGCGCTGGTGGAGCGGTTCGCCGCCCGGTGCCGCGCGGCGGGCAAGCACCCGGTCCTGCTCGTCGTGCCGCAGCCGGTGGACCTGGAGCGGCCCGACGGCGGCACAGCCCACGAGGAGGTGTTCGCGGGCCTGCGCTCGACGCTGCCCGTCGTGGACGTCACCGAGCGGTTCCGCCGGGACCCGCGGTGGCGGGAGCTGTTCACCCTGGGCCGGTTGGGGCCGCACTGCGGGCCGCGCGGCAACGCCGTGGTCGCCGACGCGCTGCGTCCCGTCGTCGCCCCGCTGCTGAGCGGCTCGACCGCCACGACCACGTCCACGAGGGGGTGACGCGCCTGGACCGTTCCGCCGAGCACGAACTCCACCAGCGTCCGCTGAGACCCCGCTGTGCGGCAGTGGCCGCGTCCGACCCAGAGGAGGACCGCATGCGCGCGAAAGTCCGGGACACCGAGTTGTACTTCGACGTGGAGGGCGCGGGACTCGTGCCGGACGGCGTCGACATGCGCGAGAAGCCGGTGCTGTTCGCGCTGCACGGCGGCCCCGGCGGCGACCACAGCGGCTTCAAGCCCGCGTTCTCCGCGCTCGCCGACAAGGCGCAGATCGTCTACGTCGACCACCGCGGGAGCGGGCGGTCCGCGCGAGGGCCGAGGGAGACCTACACGCTGGAGAACAACGTCGAGGACGTCGAGGCGCTGAGGCGGTACCTGGGCCTGGAGAAGATCGGCCTGCTCGGCGTCTCCTACGGCGGGATGGTCGCGCTGTCCTACGCGACGCGCTACGACCACAACCTGTCGCACCTGATCGCCGTGATCACCGCACCCGACCACCGGTTCATCAGCCGCGCCAAGGAGTTGCTCGCCGAGCGCGGTACGCCGGAGCAGCGCGAGGCCGCGGAGAAGCTGTGGGCGGGCGCGTTCCGGGACGAGGAGGAGCTCCGCGAGTACTTCGAGGTCCTCGGACCGGTGTACTCGCGCACGTTCGACCTCGCGAAGGAGCGCGAACGGCGGTGCGTCTACTCGCCGGAGGCGCTCAACGAGGGCTACGCGGGATTCCTCCGCACCTACGACGTCACCGGCGACCTGCACCGGATCACCGCCCCCACGCTGGTGATCGGGGGACGGCACGACTGGATCTGCGCCCCGGAGTTCTCCGAGGAGATCGCGCGGAGCATCCGGGGGGCCGAACTCCGGATCTTCGAGAACAGCGGCCACACCGTCTACACCGACGAGCACGAGGCCTTCGTGGACGTGGTGCGCGGGTGGCTGACCTACACCCCCGCCGCCACCTGAGCGACCCACCGACTTCCGCACGTCTGCCACAGGAAGGTGTGAATCGACCATGACATCCGCCAACAAGCCGCTGGAGTGGGACTACACCAAGCTCGCGGCGACCTACACGCAGCGGCCCCCGTACGCGCCGCGCGCCGTGGACCGGATCGTCGAGCTGGCCGGACGGCCCGCTCCCCGCGTCGCCGACATCGGCGCGGGCAACGCCCACCTCACCGTCGACCTGCTCGCGCGCGGCTGCGTGGTCGACGCGGTCGAGCCGAACGACGCGATGCGCGAGATCGGCGTCGAGCGGACGAGGGGCGGCGAGGTCACCTGGCACGTCGGCATCGGCGAGGACACCGGGCTCGCCTCCGCCGCCTACGACATCGTCACCTTCGGCTCGTCGTTCGCCACGACCGACCGGCCGCTCGCGCTCCGCGAGACGGCCCGCATCCTGCGGCCCGGCGGGTGGTTCGTCTGCGTCTGGAACCACCGCGACCTGGAGGACCCGCTCCAGGCGGAGATCGAGGGCCTGATCCGGGCCAGGATCCCGGACTACGGCTACGGCGCGCGGCGCGAGGACCAGGCGCCGGTGATCGAGGAGAGCGGCCTGTACGGGACGCCGACCGTGCTGCGCGAGCCGGTGCTGCACCGGGTCCCGGTCGCGGACTGGCTGGCGGCCTGGCGGTCGCACGGCATCCTGGAGCGCCAGGCGGGCGAGCAGTTCGACGCGATCCTCGCCGACATCGACCGGCACGTCGAGGCGCTCGGCGTCGACGAGATCGACGTCCCGTACGTGACGGTCGGGTGGATCGCCGCCGTGCGCGACGCGGGGGAGCGGCGATGACGGTGCTCCCCGACCACGACCTGGCCCTCGGTCGGGTGAGCGAGCTGTACCGGCGCAACGTGACCCGCCTCGGGCGGCAGGACGTCGTCGTCGCGAGCCACGGCGGGTCGGGCCAGTCCCTCATCGGGAACGTCCTGTTCGAACTCGGCCTCAACTACGTCGACGCCTACACCGAGGTGCTGCACGAGGACGGGCGGGCCGAGGTGGCGGCCGACCACGTGGCCTACCGCCGCCACCTCGCCGCGCAGCACGACAAGGACGAGACCGGCGACGGCCGTCCCGTGGCGCTGTGGCCCCGCTTCGTCAAGACCCACCACCCGCCGGTCGTGTTCGGCGAGGCCGACGTCGGCGGTGTGTGGGTGCTCGTGCGCGACCCGCGCGACGCGATCTACGCCAGCTACCAGTGGCGGCGGCGGTTCGCCGAGGAGGAGTGGGACCGCGTGCCGGACACCTTCGCCGGGTGGCTGCGCGGTCCCGGCGACTTCAGCCCCGGCCCGGTGGACGACTGGCCCGCCTTCTACGCGTCGTGGGCGGAACGGGCCGAGCGCGCCGACCACGTCCACGTCCTGCGGTTCGAGGACCTCAAGCGGCGACCGGTGGAGGTGGTGTCGACGGCGCTGCGCGAACTCGGCGTCGAGGCCTCCGAGGCCGAGGTCGTGCGTGCCGTCGGCGCCAGTTCGTTCGCGCGGATGCGGGAGCACGAGGACCGGGTGGCCGCGGCCCACCCGGAGCACGACGACCAGCGCAGGGTCGTCCGCGAGGGCAAGACCGACGGGTGGAAGGACTGGATGACACCGGAACTGGCGAGGTTCTTCTCGGGCGGGGAGCTGCGGGACGTCGCCCGGCGGTACGGCTACGACCTGACGACGTCCGCATGACGGGGGAGGTGGGGACGCGGGCACCGGGTGGCGGCCGGACCACCGGGCCGGCGGTCCGGCCGTGGCCGGTGGCCGTCCTGCTCGGCAGCGCCTCCCTGCTGGTCCTGTTCGACAGCCTGGCGGTCGCGACGGCGCTGCCCTCGATCGGCTCCGAGTTCGACCTGGCACCGGGCGCCCTCCAGTGGGTGCTCAGCCTGTACTCGCTGAGCATCGGGGCGCTGCTGGTCCTGGGCGGGCGGGTCTGCGACCTGTGGGGGCGTCGCCGGACGCTGGTGGCGAGCCTGGCGCTGTGCACCGTCGCCGGGCTCGTCGCCGGACTGGCCCCCGGCCTGCCGCTGCTGCTCGTCGGACGCGTGCTCCAGGGCGTGGCCGCGGCGTTCGCGATCCCGGCGGCGCTGGCCACGGCGGGCTCGGTGTTCACCGCGGAGCCCTGGAAGAGCCGGGTGTTCTCGGTGATCGCCTTCGCGGCGTGGGTGGCCGGGCTGGCCGGTGCGATGCTGGGCGGGCTGATCACGGTCCAGCTCGGGTGGCGGTGGATCTTCCTGGTGACCGTGCCGGTCGGGGCGGCGGCCGTCGGCGCGGCACTGGTGTTCCTGCCCCGCGACGAGCCGCGCCGCGGGGCCGCGGGCAGGCTCGACGTCCTCGGCGCCGTCGTGGTCACCGCCGGGCTGGTCACCCTGCTGCTGGGCATGGAGGAACTCGGGCGCGGCGACCACACCGGCCGCGCCGCGCTCGTCGTGTGCCTGGGCCTGGTCCTGCTCGCCTCCCTGGTGCTCGTCGAGCGCCGCGCGTCCCACCCCCTCATCACCCCGCGCCTGGTGCGCTCGCGCCGGATGGTGGGCGGCTGCCTGGCCTTCGGCGCGTACTGCGCCGGCTACACGGCCGTGATCGTCGTCGGCAGCCTGCGCCTCCAGCAGGAGCACGGGCTGTCGGCGGCGGGTGCCGGTCTCGCCCTGTCACCGGTGCTGGTCAGCGGGATCGTCAGCTCGCTGCTGACCCCGGTGGTCCTGCGCAGGCACGGCACCCGTCTCGTCCTGGTCGTGTCCATGCTGCTGTGCGCCTCGGCGCTCGCGATGATCGCGATCAGCGGCTCGGACGGGGTGACGGCGATGCTGCCGTGGCTGGTGCTGTGGGGGATCTCCTCGGGCCCGATCTACGTCGCGCTCACCCGCGAGTGCGTCGGCGACGCCGAGGAGGCCGACCGCGGCACGGCGTCGGCCCTGCTGGAGTCCATGAGCCACGTCGGCGGTGGCCTCGCCGCGTCCGGCTACCTGATCCTGCTCGGTGCCGGGGCGGGCTTCCGGGCCACCGAACTGGTCGGCGCGTTCGCGGTGGCCGCCGGAGCCGCGGTCGCGCTCGGGGTGCTGCCGCGCCGGGGCTCACCGCGGTGATGCCGCCGCGGGCGGGACCGCTTCGCCGGTCCCGCCCGCGGCGCCGTCACCCGACCTCGGCCAGGAAGGGCAGGAGCACGTCGGCCACCTCGTCGGGGACTTCCTCGGCGAGGTCGTGCCCGGCGTCGAAGACGTGGCCGACGACGTCGTGGGCGAGCAGGCGCATCTGGGATTCGTTGCGGTCGCCGATGAAGGCGGAGCCACCGAGCGCCAGGACGGGGATGTCCAGTTTCCGCTCGGCGGCCTGCCGGTTCTGCTCGGCGTCGACGAGGATCGCGCGGTAGATCGAGAGCATGGCGCGGATGCCACCGGGGGTGGAGTAGCAGCGCACGTACTCGTCGACCGCGTCCGGGCCCGCGCTGTCCGGACGGGCGCGCTCGAACTTGATCATGTACGTGATCAGCTCGCGCTCGTGCCCGGCGATCAGCGCCTCGGGCACGTCGGGCTGGAAGTAGAAGCCCAGGTGCCACAGGTGCAGTCCGCTCGCGACGTTCTCGGGGGTGAGCGCGACGTGCTCCTCGAAGCCGAACCCCGGCATCAGCGCCTCGGCGAACACGAGGGCGTCGACGTGGTCGCGGTGGCGGGCGGCGAGCTGGTAGCCGATCACCGCCCCCCAGTCCTCGCCGACCGCGGTGTAGCTCCGGTGTCCCAGGTGGGCCATCAGCTCGGCGACGTCGTCGCCCATGGTCGCGGAGTCGTAGCCGTCCGCCGGGCGGGCGGAGTCGCCGAGGCCGCGGAGGTCCGGCACGACGACGGTGTGGTGGGGCGTCAGCTTCGGCAGGAGGTGCCGCCAGTGGTAGCCGGTCTTGGGCACGCCGTGCAGCAGCACGACGGCGGGCCCGGACCCGGCCGTGCGGTAGTGCAGGCTCGTGCCGTTGACGGTCGCCCTGCCCGTGCGGACGGGTGCTCCGTCGTGGTCGAACATCATGTCTCCCAACCTTCCTGGCGACGATCGTTCTCTGGATCGACCGATGCGGTGTGAGGGCGTGGCGCACCGGTCGAGTGGGGAGCGTGGCGCATCAGTCGAGGGCCGCCAGCGCGACCTCCACGAGGGGTTCGAGCGCCGCGGTGTCCGGCGTGACCTTCGAGGAGATGAGCAGTCCGTTGAGGAAGGTGACGAGGAAGGCGGCGAGCGTGCGGGGGTCGTGCCGCGCCGCGATCTCGCCGCGCTCGGCCGCGACCCGCAGCACCTCGGCGAGCGCGTCCCGGCTGGCGTCCTGCACGTCCCGCACGGTGCGCCGGGTCGTCGGGTCCTCCGGCAGGCGCTCGCAGGCGGCGTTGACCACCAGGCAGCCCCGACCGCCGTCGGCCACGGCGATCCGGATGCGCTCGACCAGCATCGTGCGGATCGCCGACCGGGCGTCCACCCCCTTCTCCAGGTCGGCCAGCGCGGCGGCCGCGCGGGTGGTGCGGTAGTGCTCCAGCGCGGCCCGGTACAGACCGTCCTTGTCGCCGAACGCGGCGTAGAGCGACCCCTGCCCGATCCCCAGGTGCCGCGTCAGGTCCCGCACCGAGGTCGCCTCGTAGCCGCGCAGCCAGAACAGGTCCATCGCCCGGCTCACCACGGCCTCGGTGTCGAACTCGCGGGTCCTCGCCATGGCCTCACCGTACGTTATCTGGATCGTACGATCAAGAATGGGCCTCAGTCGACGACCAGGCAGTCCAGGTTCCCGCCGCTCGCACCGGTGGCGGTGGCGCGGACCGTGATCGCGCTCCCCGCCGGGAGCGCGGCGGTCAGCCGGGCGGTGGCCCACGTCGTCCAGGCTCCCGTGGGGGCGAAGGGCAGCGTGCCGACGACCGTGCCGCCGACCGAGACCCGCAACGGCCGGTCGGTGGTACCGCCGTTGGCGTACCGGAAGCCGAGCGCGCGGGTCCCGGCCGAGGGCACGGCGATCGTCCACTCCACGAAGTCGTCGGTGGCGCCGGTGAAGTCGACGTAGCCGTTGCCCGTGTACCCGGCGTGCCGCGACCCGATCACCGCACCGCCGAGGGCGGCGTCCTCGGCCCCGTGCACGGTCCTGCCCGACGGCGTCGGGAACGCGGTTCCGCTCGGTTCCACGACCGCCGCGGCACCACCGCCGGTCACCACGGCGATCGTGGGCGTCACGACCGAGAGGACCTTCCTCGCGGGGTCCCAGACCTGGCCGCTGCCGTTGAGCACGGCCGCCGCCTCGCCGGTGAACGCGGGCAGCGCGGCGCCGCCGCGCACGCGCATCCCCACGGGCGCTGCCAGGCCGTGGAAGCGGACCACGTAGCGGCGCTCGGTCGGCGCGCCCCGGTAGGTGCCCACCGGGTGGTCGACCACGACCCGCCTCGCCGAGTCGGTGTAGGTCAGCGCGGTGGTGCTCGCCGCGGAGCCGACGCGGAACTCCTCGGTCACGCCGTCGTCCTCGTGCACGGCGAACGACCCGTCCCCGCCCGCGTAGACGTCCACCTCCAGGTGGGTCCGGTCGAGGAAAGCGGTGCTCTGCGCGTACCGGTACCGGGGCAGGACGCTCCCCGCCCTGACGTACATGACGATCTCGCCGGTCCGGGTGG
Source organism: Umezawaea sp. (assembly GCF_057122925.1). Classification (NCBI taxonomy): domain Bacteria; kingdom Bacillati; phylum Actinomycetota; class Actinomycetes; order Pseudonocardiales; family Pseudonocardiaceae; genus Umezawaea; species Umezawaea sp. The sequence goes on from NZ_DBNGPQ010000107.1 coordinate 24,001, forward strand.
TGTGGGCCTTGTCCGCCGTGTCGGAGCCCGCGGTCCTGGCGTCGGACCAGAAGTCGTACCAGGTCGTGCCCGCGGGCAGCCACACGTTCTGGACCGCGCCGTCCACGTCGGTGGTGACGGGCATGACGAGGATCGACGGACCCCACATGTACTGGAGGTCGTGGGAGTAGGCGTTGCCGTTGTGCTGGTGGTCGATCACCATCGCCCTGGCCATCGGCATCCCGGTCGCGTGCGCGGCGTGGGCGATGGAGTAGACGTAGGGCAGCAGCGTGTAGCGCACCCGGCTGTACTTCAGGAAGTCGGCCTGCACCGCGGCGCCCTGGTCGATGGGCCAGCGGGACGCGGCCCGCCCCAGCACCGCGGTGTCGCCCGTCGAGTGCGGCCGCCAGATCGGGGACGTGCTGGCCCAGGCCGCCACCCAGTTGCGGTACAGCGCGTCGGACAGCACGCCGCCGAAGAAGCCGCCCGCGTCGATGTTGGAGTACGGGAAGCCGCCGAGGCCCGCGTTCTGCATGCCCCGGATCTGCTCCCGCATCTCCGAGTAGGTCGAGTCGATGTCGCCGGTCCAGAGGTGGCCGTAGCGCTGCTGGCCCGCGGTGGCGCCTCGGGTGAACGTCCAGGGGCGCTTGGCGGTGCCGACGTAGCGGTCCCAGCCCTCCTGGCCGACGCCCTTCTGGAAGTGCAGGAAGTACGCGTTGCGCAGCTCGGCCCAGCGCTGGCCGTTGGCGGCGAGCGCGTTGTGCGGGATGGGTCCCATCTCGTCCGGCTCGTCCAGCCACAGCGCGTCGCCGGGGAAGCCCAGCGCCGGGTCGAGCGCCTTGGTCCAGAAGACGCGCCACACCCACGCGCGGGTCGCCGGGTTGCTCCAGTCCGGGACCGCGTCGTTGTCGCTCACGCCGGTCAGGTCGGCCGGGGCGAAGCTGTAGCCCGGTGGGGGACCGGGGATCCAGCCCGCCATCTCGTTGGAGTTGTTGCGGTTGTAGTCCAGCGTGGTGAGCACGCCGTTCTCGGTGGCCCAGCGCTTGAAGCCCGCGGGATCGGGCCACCGCACCGGGCTGAACTCGAACCAGGACCCGCTCCAGTTCCCGGAGCCCGCGCGCCAGCGGTTGTCGTGCACCTGCACGTCCAGGGGGAAGCCCGCGTCGCGCAGCGCGGTGATCCTGGTGGTCCACCAGTTCTGGTCGCTGACGCTCGGGAAGTTCTTGTCCGACAGCTGCAACCCGAAGACGCCGATCCGCGGGAAGCGCGGCCTGCCGGTCAGGCGGGTGTAGCGGTCGAGGAGGGCGGCGAACCCAGGGCCCTCGATGACGAAGAAGTCGATCTGCGGTCGGACGCCGGACGTGTCGTGGCCGTCGGCGGAGAACTCGTACCTGCCGCTCGCGCCGAAGCTGAACGTCGTGTCGAAGGTGGTGTTGACGAAGACCGCGTACCCCCTGGACGACAGGTAGAGCGGCACGATCGCGGGCGCCTGGTCCGAGTGGTCGCCGCGCGCGCCGTAGTTGTGCGACACGACCTCCCCGGTCCGGTCGACCCCAGGGGCCCGTCCGTAGAGGCCGTGGCCGCCCTTGACGAAGCGCTCGCCGCTCGCCGCGGGCGTGAAGGCCTGGGTGACCACGCTGCCGTTCCAGCTCATGCTCCGCGTGGCGTCCTCGCCCGCCAGCAGGCTGTTGTCGCTCGTGCGGCGGTACTCCAGGCGCAGGGGGTTCTTCCGCAGGACGATCGTGATGCCGTCGGCCGCGCCGGTCGTGATCGTGAGGCCGGCGCCCTCGTCGACGACCCGCAGGCTGCCGGTCATGCCCGCGTGGTTCGCGGGGTCGACCATCTCGTAGCGGTCGTCGGCGAAGAAGGTCTCACCGCCGCGCACGGCCCGCACCCGGACGACGTGGTCGCCGTAGGCGGTGATGGCGAGGTGCTGCCCGGTCGTGCTGGTCGTCGTCACCGTGCGGCCGTCGGTGCTGTGGCCGCCGTAGTCCGCCAGCGTCTCGACGGCCCGCGCCGACGCGGTCGGGGCGGGCACCCGCGCACCCGCGGCCGCACCGACCGCGATGCCCGCCGCCCTGAGGAAGTCGCGCCGCGTGGGCTTCCTGGAGGACATCCGCTTCTCCTTGTCGTCCGGACTGGATGTCGGGAGGCGGGGCGGGGACGGCCGACTCCTCCAACGCTTACGGCAGCACCCGGACGTTGTCAACAGAAAGCAACAGGATCAGACATTTTTCGACAGGGTCCGTCGGGGTGGCGTCCACCCGGCCTGCGGCACGATCACCCGAACGGCGATCACCGACGAGCGGTTGGGCCGGCGGCACGGGGTTCCCGCGGACGTCGCGGAGGAGTTGGCGGGGCCGCTGAGGCCCTGCGTCCTGCTGGTGAGGCACGGGGACCTGCCGGAGGGTTCCCTCGTCCTCCACGTCCCCGCGGGCGTGCCGACCGGGGAGCGTCGGCCGTCGGAGGGCGCGGTGGTGCGCGAGCCGCACGCGCTGTACCCGTTGCCGGGGCTGACCATCGACCACGGCCGGCGCGGCGCCCCCGCGGTGCGGGCGTTCCTGGACGGCGGCGAGCCGCTGGACGGCTTCGCGGCCGCGGTCCTGGGCAAAGTCCACAACGGACGGTCGCCCTCCGTCGTCGCGCGGGTGGGCGGGTTCTCCGACCAGCGGCGGGACCCGCCGGACCAGGACGGGCCGGTGCTCCTCGCCCAGGTGTCCGGCAACGGCGTCGACCACGGCCTGTTCACCCCGAACCTCGTCGTCGGCACCCGCGAGGACATCGCCGCCGGGCGCTGGGAGGACCTCCGGTGGGAGCGGCAGTGCCGAACCGGTCCACTGTGGACCGTTTGGGGCCTACTTCTTCGGCGTGATGGTGACGGGCACCTCGACGACCAGCGGGACGTCGGAGTCCGTGGTGGCGGTGATCGTGCCGTTCTGGGCCTTCGGGCCCGCGAGCAGCCGGAAGACGAACGTCACCGAGTCGCCCGGCGCGAGGTCCTGCTCCGCCGTGCAGACCACCGTGACCTTGCCCGCCGGGCAGCCGACGGTCTGCGTGGCGCCGTCGAGGCCGACGAGCCTCCTGCCCCGGAGGTTGTTGCCCGGCCCCACGACCTTGAGGTCGTCGGGCAGCGACAGCGTCATCGTCGTGGGCGGCGCCGGTGCGGAACCGGTGTTGCGGATGGTGATGGGGAAGTCGGTGGGCGGTCCGCCGGTGGACGTGGTGAACCCGGCGGGCGCGCTCGGCGCGAGGGTGGGCGCCGCGGGTGGGGCCGTGCCCGGTGGCGCGACAGCCGTGCCCGCCGGTCCGACGGCGCTCGACTCGCCCGTCGACGTACCCGGCGATGACGACGAGGTGGTGCCGGTGGGCGCGGACGAGGTGGTCTGCTGCCCGGCGGCCTCCGTCGTCCGGGCGGTGGTGGCCGACACGGGGGCCTGGGCGACGGTCGTGGCCTCGGCCGGGCCCTCCGGGCTCTCCAGCCCCGAGCCGATGGTGATCGCGAGCAGCGCCGTCGAGGCGACCGCGCCGATCCAGTGCGGCGTCGAGGCTCCGGTGCTCGCGACGAGCGACGTGACCGCGTTCGCCTTGCCCGCTCCGGCGGCCAGGTAGCCGGTGGTGCCGACGCCGAGCACCAGCGGCGCGACGACGGCGCGCAGCGCGCCGTTGACGTCGGCCAGTTCGGCCGTCAGCGCCCGGCAGGCGGCGCAGTCGTCCAGGTGCGCCTCGACCTGGGCGGTCTCGCGCTTGGACAGGCCGCCGCGGGTCCAGGCGCCCAGCTTGGCCGCCGTCGCCCGGCAGCGTTCGGAGGGGTTCACCGCCACGTGCGCCTGGAGGTAGGCCTTCCGCAGGGCCTCGCGGGCCCGGTAGGCCATCGCGGAGACGCCGTTGGGGGTCAGGCCGAGCAGAGGCGCGACCTGCGCCGGGGTCTGGCCCTCGATCTCGGTGTGCCACAGCACGGTCTGCCAGTTCTCGGGCAGGCTCGCGAACGCCCTGGCGGCCAGCGACCGGTCCAGCCGCGCCACCGCCGTGTCGTGGAACGGCAGGCTGGTGGTGGCGGCGACGCCCGAGACGGCTTCCACGTCGTCGGCCAGTTCGAGCCTGCGGTCCCGCCTCGCCTTGTCGTAGGCCGTGTGGCGCAACGAGGTCAGCAGGTACGCCCGGAAGGACGAATCGGGGCCGCCGCCCCCGCACAGCACGGAGAGGACCTTGGCGAACGCGTCCGCCACCAGGTCGTCGGCCTCGATCGGCGACCTGGCCAGCTGGCGGGCCAGGTTGTGGGCGGCGTGGACGTGGCGTGCGTAGAGCTGGCCGTAGGCCTGGATCTTCCCGCCCCGCACCGAGTCGATCAGCTCCGCGTCCGAGGTCAGGCTCACGGGGCGCGAGGGCCGTTCCACCGGTTCGCCCGGCCTGCCGTCCGCCTCGCGGCCCCTGGGGCGGGTGTTCGGCGCGGGGCGTTCCCGTGGCGGGCGCTGGGGAGCGCGGACCGTGTCGTCGAGGTCGGGAGGTGGGCCGCCGGCGAGAGCCCGGTCGAGTTCGGCGCGCATGACCGCCGCGTCGCCGTCCTGCCACCGCTGTAGGTCGTCCTCGTCCAGGCGCCCGATCACCGGCCGCCCCCTTCCGATGCCGTGTGGGAGGGGCGACCTTATCCACAACGGTGTTCGTGCTCTCAAGGAGGTACGGTGGCCGGACGATCGTGCTGCTGGGGAGGGCTTCGCGGCGATGCGGACAGCGGATGCCTCGCGTGCGGTGGCCGCGGCCACCTCGATCGCGCGGTCGCTCGGCCTCGCGGTCGACGAAACGATCGTTCTGCACGACTCCAACAAGCTCACCGTGCGCCTGCTGCCGTGCGACGTCCTGGCCAGGGTGGCGCCCGCGGACCAGCAGGTCGCCCGGTTCGAGGTCGACCTCGCCCTGCGGTTGCGCGAATCCGGGAGCCCGGTGGCAGCGCTGGAGCGGCCGCACGTCCACGAGCACGGCGGTTTCGCGGTCACGCTGTGGACCTACTACGAACCCGTGCCGCACCGGGGGGTCTCGCCCGCCGACTACGCCGCCGCGCTCGAACGGCTGCACGCGGGGATGCGCGGGCTCGACCTCCCCGCGCCGCACTTCTCGGAACGGGTCGGGCAGGCGCGGCGGATCGTGGCCGACCGCGACCGGTCCCCGGCGCTCACCGACGAGGAGCGGGGACTGCTCGGCGGCGCGCTGCGCGACCTGGGCCGGGTGGTCGTCGAGCACGGCGGTGCCGACCAGGTGCTGCACGGCGAACCGCACCCCGGCAACGTGATCAGCACGGCGGGCGGGCCGCTGTTCGTGGACCTGGAGACGTGCTGCCGGGGCCCGGTCGAGTTCGACCTCGCCCACGCTCCCGAGGAGGTCGGCGAGCACTACCCCGGCGTCGACCGGGAGCTGCTGCGCGCGTGCCGGACCCTCGTGCTGGCGATCGCCACGGCGTGGCGCTGGGACCGCGACGACCGGTTCCCCGACGGGCCCGAGCTGGGCGTGCGGTGGCTCGGGCAGGTCAGGGAAGCGCTTGCCCGTGGTTGATCCGTCGCATGTGGACGGTGGGGCTAGGCGAGCAGGTCGCGGAAGCGCTCGACGCTGATGTTGCCGCCGGACAGGACCACGCCGACGCGACCGGACAGGGTGCCCCCGAGCAGCGCGGCGAGCGACGTCGCGCCGCTCGGTTCGAGCACGACCTTGAGCCGTTCGAACGCGAACCGCATCGCCGCGCGGATCTCGTCGTCGCCGACCAGCACGACGTCGTCGACCAGGCGCTGGTTCACCGCGAACGTCAGCTCGCCGGGGATCTCGGTGGCCTGCCCGTCGGCGATGGTGCGCGGGACGGGGATGCGCACGCGCTCGCCGCTCCGCAGCGAGAGCTGGGTGTCGTTGGCCCGCTCGGGTTCGACGCCGACGATCCGGGTCTTCGGGTGGAGGTGGCTGGTGGCGGTCGCGCAGCCCGCCATCAGCCCGCCGCCGCCGATCGGGACGAGCAGGACGTCCAGCGGGCCGGTCTCCTCCAGCAGTTCGAGCGCGACGGTGCCCTGCCCCGCCATGACGTGGGGGTGGTCGTAGGGCGGGATGAGGGTCAGGCCGCGGTCCTCCGCGAGCTGGTCGCCCAGCGCCACCCGGTCGCCGGTGTAGCGGTCGTAGGTGATGACCTCGGCGCCGTAGCCGCGGGTGGCGTCCACCTTGGAGGCCGGGGTGTCCTCGGGCATCAGGATGACGGCCTTCGTGCCCCTGAGCCGCGCCGCCAGGGCGACCGCCTGGGCGTGGTTGCCGGAGGAGTACGCGGCGACGCCGGTGGCGAGCTGCGCGGGCGTCAGCCGGGAGAGCGCGTTGTAGGCGCCGCGGAACTTGAAGGCGCCGACGCGCTGGAAGTTCTCCGCCTTGAGGAACGCGGTCGTGCCGGTGTCCCGGTCGAGGGTGGAGGAGGTCAGGACGGGGGTCCGGAGCGCGACACCGTCGATCCGTTCGGCGGCGCCCCTGATGGCTTCGAGGTCGAGCATGGTCTCGACCTTATACATTTGGTCCAGGATTGGATAGTTTGTCTCGCCGGTCAGCCGGGCACGTCCACGCGCTGGGTGCCGATGACCGGCGGCGGCCGCAGGGCCGCGACACCGAGACCGAGATGATGGACACCCTGGTGGCGCACCCGCCCGGACTGCCCGAGCCGCTGGTCGCGGGGACGCCGCTGGGCCGGGGCGCCGACCCGGCCGGGGCGCCGAGGCGGCGGCGTGGCTGCTCGGCGACCGCGCGTCGTTCGTGTCCGGGACCGTGCTGCGCGTCGACGGGGCGCCCGCGCCTGACGGGCGGCCCGCCCGTCTCGGTGGCACTAGGGGGTCGGTTCCACGGCCCCCATGGCGTCGGCGATCCACGTGTAGGGGATGTCGTGGCCGTCGGCGCTCGGGGTCCCGTTGATCCGCGCCACCAGCGCCAGGTAGCGGCCGTGGGTGTCGTCGTAGACGGGGCCGCCGGACGCGGCGTCCTCCTCGGCCATCCGGCGCACGATCTCGGGGATCTGCCGGTACCCGTCGGCCATCCGGTCGCGGGCCTCGGCCGTGAGCGGCCTGCCGGACAGCGCGGTCACCGCCTCCAGGAAGCGCGTGGCGGCGTGCTGGGCCCACGGCGACCGGGGTGGCTCCCCGGCGCGGTGGGCCGCGAGGAGTTCCTCCATGAGCGAGGCCCCGGTCACGTGCACGAAGTCCTGGAACGGCTCGCTCGTCACGGTCCTGGCCTCCGGCGTGGAGTAGGTGTCCCGCAGGTAGGTGCGCACGGCGTCGCGGAACGCCTGGTCGGACACCAGGTCGGCCAGCTCGATCCACGCCTCCAGCTGTGCGGCGGTGGGGTCCGACGGCAGGACGGGGCGGTTCGCCCGCAACCGGTCCACGAAGCCCTCGGCCACGTCCAGGCCCTCGCTGACGTCGTTCCAGAAGTCGTCGACCGCCTGCTCGCGCTCCTCGTCGGTCATCGAGACCAGCTTGTGCATCAGGTCGGCCTGCGCGGTCGTGCCGCCCTGCTTGATCAGGGTCCTGAGCACGGCCCGCTTGGCGCGCAGGGTGCGCTCCTGGCGCTCGACGACCTCCAGGTGCGTGGTGAGCAGGTCGTGCAGGGTGACGCCGCCCTCGATCAGGCGGCGGACGTCGTCGAGGGCGGTGTCGAGGTCGCGCAGCGTCCGGACGAGTTCCAGCCGGGCGATGGCGTGGATGTCGTACATCCGGTGACCGGACCCGTTGAGGTGCGTGGGCTCGATGAGCCCGGCGTCGGCGTAGAACCGGACCGCGCTCACGCTCAGGCCGCTGCGGCGCGCGGCGTCTCCGATGGAGTACAGCTCGTGGTCGTTCACGGGGACCACCCTGGTACCTCAACCGGCTTGAGGCGCAAGCCGGTTCCGCCGCTAGTGAGCGCTGCTATGCACTGGTAGTCAGCGGTGCCGTGTACTGCCACCAAGTACCGCAGAGTAGTGGGGTGTCCGACGGGTGAGCAGGGGGGAGGCACGACGACGGCAGGCGCGTCCTCGACCGCGGTGGCGTGGACCGGCGTGGTGCCGGTCGACGGTGCCCGGCCCCACGACCGGATCGACGAGGTCGACGTCGAGCGCATGCGGGCGCTGTGGCGGCGGCTGGGCTGGCTGGTGACGCTGCTGCGCCCGGTCGGCCTGGCCCCGCGGATGTCCGCCGAGCAGGTGGCCGACAGCGGTATCGAGGTGGGCGAGATCGCCCGCGAGCGCGCGCTGGGGCCGGTGCTGGACGGGATCGTCGTGCCGACGCGGTGCGTGAACGCCTCGGGCTCGTCGCTCGGGAGCAAGGGCGACGAGCAGGAGCGCATCCGCGCGAGCCCTGGCGGGGTGGTCGGGCGCAACCCGAACATCAGGATCAGCGCGAAGGTCCCGAGCAACCGCGGTGCGGTTCCGCGCAAGGATTTCCGGGCTGTGGCGGCGGCGGTGCGCGAGGTGGCGGCGCTGGACCGGGTGGCTCGTTGGCGGTGGGGTTCGGCCGGTGGCCCGCTGGGGGCGGGTCACCGGCCTCGGTGGGTGCCGTCGACGGGGACGCGGATGACGATGACGCCGTCGTCGAGCCAGGCGTCGATGCGGTGCGCCCCGACGTTCACCGGCAGGGTCGCGCAGCAGTGGAAGTCGTGCGGGGGAAGGGTTCGGCGGATCGTGATGCCGACGCGTTCGCGTTCGACGAGTCCGCCGTCGGGGCGCACGTCGTGGTTGCGGACGTCCACGAGCAGGTCCTCCCGGCGCACGCCGGTCATCGACGTGGTGATCAGGTAGGCGTTCCTGGTCACCACGACGTCCACGGTCGACGGGAACCCGTCGGCCACGCTGATGTCCCACTCGGTTCCCGAGGTGCGGCCGAACCACTTCCACCACGTGTCCATCTGGGTCACCGGGTCCAGCCGCCGTCCGGGACGCGGTGGGACAGGAGGAACGCACTGCCTGACAGCCAGCCGGTCGCCCACGACCTCACCCGCATTCGTCTGTTTTCGCGCCGCTCTAGGGGGAATAGCCAGACTGGGCGGATCCAAGCTGGTCCGAACGGGTGGACATCCACCTCGGAGGGTTTCGATCGCGTGACCGCGGCTCGTCGGGCGCCGACCCGGTGCCGGTGTCGGACCGGCTACCAGGTGACCGGCAGCGAGTAGAGGCCGTAGATCGCCGCCTCGTCCTTGAACGGCAACCGCTCCAGCGGCTCGGCGACGGCGAGGTCGGGGATGCGGCGGAACAGGGTGTCGATGACGATCTGGAGCTCCATGCGGGCCAGGTTCTGGCCGAGGCACTGGTGCGCGCCGAAACCGAACGCGACGTGGTGCCGGGCGCCGCGCTCGACGTCCAGGCTGTCGGGGTTCTCGAAGGCCTCCGGGTCGCGGTTGGCGGCGAAGCTGAGGCCGAGCACGCCCTCGTTCGCCCGGATGGTGACCCCGCCCAGTTCCAGGTCCTCGGTCGCCACCCGCGCGGTGACGGCGTCGACGATGGTGAAGTACCGCAGCAGTTCCTCCACCGCGGGCAGCGTCTTCGTCGGGTCGGCCTTGACGAGCGCGAGCTGGTCGGGGTTCTCCAGCAGCGCCACCGTGCCGAGCGAGATCATGTTCGCGGTGGTCTCGTGCCCGGCGACCAGGAGGAGGAAGGCCATGGCCACCAACGCCTCGTGCCGGTAGGTGCCCTCCGCGCGGCCCTTGGTGATCTGCCTGCCGAGGAGGTCGTCCTCGCTGGGATCCTTCTCCTTCACCGCGATCAGGTCGCTGAGGTAGCCCTCGATGGCCTGGAGCGCGGCGTGCCGGTCCTCGGCGGCGCTCAGCCGGTTGACCATCGTCGCGGTGTGCTCCTGGAAGAACTCGTGGTCGCTGTAGGGCACCCCGAGCAGTTCGCAGATCACCAGCGAGGGCACGGGGAGGGAGAGTTCCTCCACCAGGTTCGCGGGCTTGGGCCCGGCCAGGATCGCGTCGATCCGCTCGTCGACGATCTCCTGGATGCGCGGGCGCAGCGCCTCCATGCGGCGGACGGTGAACTCGCCGAGCACCGCGCGCCTGGCGGGTCCGTGCTCGGGCGTGTCCATGGAGATGAGGGACTTCTCGGCCTTGTCGTCGTCCGGCCGGATCCGCCCGCCGGTGGTCATCACCGGGAAGTTCGGGTTCGTCCGGTCCGAGCTGAACCGCGGGTCGGACAGCATCGCCCGGACGTCCTCGTGGCGCGTGACCGCCCAGGCCCACTTCCCGTCGGGCAGGTGGACCCTCGCGATCGGCTCCTGCTCGCGGATCTCGCGGTACTCCTTGGGCGGGGAGAACGGGCACTCCCTCGACAGGGGGAACTGTTCGGGCCGGATCTGGAGCGCTTCCGTCATGGCGATCTCCTCCTGTGGAACCGTCAGTAAGCGGAGGATTACCTTCCGCTTGATTTCCACGCTAGCGAAGCGGACGAAAACCGTCCACCTGCTTCGGGGTGAAGCTCCCCCGATTTCCGGTACGCCCGGTTGTGATCACCCCGTGCGAGAATCGGGCCCCGATTCGAGCGGAGAGGCGCGGTGACATGGCAGTCGACCCCGGTGCACCGCTGCGCGCCGACGCCAGGCGCAACCGCGACCAGATCATCGCCGCCGCCCGGACGATCTTCGTCGCCCAGGGGCCGCAGGCGCCGATGGAGGAGATCGCGCGCTCGGCGGGCGTCGGCGTCGGCACGCTCTACCGGAGGTTCCCCGACCGCGAGACGCTGATCCGCGAGGTCGCCCTGGACAGCTTCACCCGTGCGCTGACCGAGGCGCGGGCCTGCATCGACGAGGAGCCGACGTCCTGGGACGCGCTCGTCCGGTTCGTGCGGTACTCGCGGGAGCTCCGGCTCAGCGTCCACCTCGCCATGATCTCCGAGCAGGCGGGCGCGATCATCCGGGGCGACCCGACGACCGAGCGGTTCCGCCGCGTCCTGCTCTCCGACCTCGACCGGATGGTCACGGGTGCCCAGGAGGAGGGGCAGGTGCGGCCCGACGTCGGCACCGGGGACGTGGCGATGCTGATCGTGCTCCTCACGCGGCAGCTCCCGAAGAGGGTCGACGGGGTCGAGGGCGCGGCCGAGCGCTGCATGGCGCTGATGCTCGACGGGCTGCGCCCCCGCCCCGACCCCTCCCTGCCCGGCCACAAGCTCACCTGCGACGACCTCTTCGGCTGAGGGGATTGCCGCGGCCCGGCGCTGGGTAGGCTGGGGGCCGGGTCGGACGAGTCGAGGGAGTACGACGTGGTGATCTTCGGCTTTCGGACCAAGGTCTTCGTCCTGGCGGTGCTGACGCTGCTCTGCCCGAGGTGCGGCAACCCGGTGGCGCACCCGCTGCACAAGGCGGTCACGAAGTTCACGCTGTTCTTCGTCCCGCTGTTCCCGGTCAAGACCAGGTACAGCACGCAGTGCACGTTCTGCGGTCTGGCGAACCGCGTGGCCGGGGAGGACGCGACCCGGCTGCTCCAGCAGGCGAACGGGTCGTTCGGGGGGCGGCCCCAGGACGTGCGGCAGTCCCAGCAGTACCCGCCCCGGACCTGATCGCGGGCCCCGCGCCGGGCGGGCTCAGGGCGCGTCGACGATCCGCGCGATCCGCCGCGTGATCTCGTGGACGGACTGGCGCAGCGCGGGCCACGGGAACCCGGTCATGGTCGTCCTGGTCATGACGAGGCCGTTGAGCGCGGCCAGCAGGTAGGCGCCGTCCTCCGCCGGGTCCGTGCTGGCCGACCGGCCCGCGGCGACGCAGGACTGGACCACCGCGACGAGCCTGTCGAACGTCCGGTGGCCCGCGTCGTTGGACGCGTCGTCGATCCGGGTGAACATGAGCAGGTGGCGGCCGGGGAACTCGATGCCCCTGGCCACGATCGTCTCCGCGCGCAGGTGGAGGGCGTCGACGGGATCGGTGATCCCCTCCGCCGCCGCGTCGCAGGCGTCGAGCAGTTGTTCGAACGCGCGGGTCCGCAATTCGCTGTGCAGGTGCGTGACGTCGCGGAAGTGACCGTACAGCGCGGGTGCCGTGATACCCGCCCGCGCGGCGACCGCGCGCAGCGTCACGGCCTCGACCGCGCCCTCCTCGTGCAGGACCTCGAACGCCGCCACCAGCGTTTCCTCTCGCAGCCGCCCTCCCTCGCCCGGCTTGTTCCGGCGGCGCCGCGGCGTGTCCTGGCTCGTCACCGGAGGAACTATACGGCCGTTTACCAGCGGTGACAACTGAGCGTTCTTCCGCTGAAGAACTGGTTCTATACAGGTGTTTAGTTCGACGGTACGTTCGGTCCGGTCAATCCCGACGTGAGAAGGAGTTGGACGATGACGGCCGATCTGCGACCCGCCTACCTCAGCGGTGGTTTCGCCCCCGTTCCGGACGAGGCGGACGCCGTCGACCTCGACGTGTCGGGCCACCTGCCCGCCGAACTGGCCGGGCGCTACCTCCGCAACGGCCCCAACCCGCTGCCCGGAACCGACCCCGGCCACAACTTCGCCGGGCAGGGGATGCTGCACGGCGTCCGGATCGTCGACGGGCGGGCGACGTGGTACCGCAACCGGTGGGTGCGCACGCCGCTGGCGGACGGCGCGCGTCCCGACCGGACCGATCCGCTGAGCGCGCTGACGTGCACCACGGCCAACACGAGCGTGATCCACCACGCGGGCAGGATCCTCACGCTGGTGGAGAACGGCGTGCCGTGGGAGGTCACCGAGGACCTCGACACCGTCGGCCCCTGGGACTTCCACGGGAAGCTGCGCACCGCCATGACCGCGCACCCGAAGGTCGACCCGGCGACCGGTGACCTGTACCTGTTCGGCGTGGGCCTCCAGCCGCCCCACCTGACGTTCCACCACGTCACGGCCGCGGGTGACCTCGTGCGCAGCACCCCGATCACCGTGCCGCGGCCGACGATGATGCACGACTTCGCGATCACCGAGAACCACGTCGTGTGGCTGGACCTCCCCGTCGTGTTCGACCAGGGGCTGCGCTCCCGGCCGGGGATCCCGTTCCGCTGGTCGGACGCCCACGGCGCGCGGATCGGGGTGATGCCCCGCGACGGCGGCGACGCCGACGTGCGGTGGATCGACGTCGAGCCGGGCTACGCCTTCCACGTGGCGAACGCGAAGGAGGCCGCGCCGGGACGGATCGTGGTCGAGGCCGTCCGCTACACCCCGGCCACGTTCGACCGGATCTGGACCGGTCTCGGCGGGGTCTCCTCGCCGTCGGCGGTGGTGGCGGGATCCGGGGCCAACCTCTACCGCTGGACGCTCGACGTCGCCGCGGGGACGGCGGGCGAGGAGGCGGTGGACGACCTGGACGTGGAGTTCCCCACGATCAACGACGACCGCACCGGGCTCGCGAGCGACACCGTGTACGCCGTCACCGCCCCGCTGATGATCGACGACAGGAACAAGCCCGCGATCATCAAGTACGACACCGTCCGCGGCACGCGTGACACGTGGGTCTTCGACCCGTCGTGGATCCCCGGCGAGGCCGAGTTCGTCCCGGCGCGGGGGGCCACCCGCGAGGACGACGGGTGGTTGCTCTCGATCGTGGCCCACCGGACGGCCGACGCGGCGAGCCTCGTCGTGCTCGACGCGAGCGACGTGGCCGCCGGTCCGGTCGCGACCGTCCACCTGCCCCGCCGGGTGCCGCTCGGGTTCCACGGCGGCTGGATCCCCGACGCCGGACGCTAGGGGGCGCAGACCCGGTCGGCCGCGGTTCTCGGCGTGGCCGCCAGGTAGTCGAGCAGGGTGCGCACGAACCACTCCGGGGCCTCCTCCGCCGCGAAGTGGCCGGTGGGGGCGACGAGCCCGGTGAGGTCGTCGGCGTGGGGCCGCAGGGCCTCGGTGGTGCCGTCCGCCACGGAGTCCCTGTCCCCGATCGACGGGACCGGTGCGGTGGGGCGGCGCGTGGCGAGCGCCGCCCGGTTCTCCCGGCCGTCGTCGAGCAGGGTGCGGTAGTGCTCGAAGCCGCCGCGGAGCCGGTCCCGGCCCTCGTAGGCCTTGGCGTGGTAGGCGATGTCCTCGTCGCCGAACGTCGACGGCGTGCTCCTGGCGTCGAACGCCGACCGGAAGAACTCCTCCTGGTGGCCGTCGAGCAGCATCTCGGGGATGGCCGGGGTCATGGAGAACCCGAAGTGCCACGAGCCCCCCGCGGTGACGTCCATGTGGAGGACCCCTGGGTCCGATTGAACGGCGGGGCCCGCCGTTTGGCGTCCGCTACGATGTGGCGGGGCCCGCCAGTTGTCCAGGTTCGGAGAGGACGCCATGCCGGATCGTCAGCGCGCCGACGCGGTGCGCAACTACGCGCGCATCCTCTCCGTGGCCGAGCAGGAGGTCGCCGCCCACGGCGCGAACGCCTCGCTGGAGCAGATCGCCCGCACGGCCGGGGTCGGCTCGGCCACCGTGCGCAGGCACTTCCCCACCCGCCGCGCGCTGCTGGAAGCCGTGTCCCACACCCGCATCGACGCACTGGCCGCCCGCGCCCGCGAGCTGGCGGACGCCGGAGACAGCCGCACCGCCCTGCTGGACTGGATGGGCGAGGTCGTCGCCTACTGCGTCGACGCGAGGGGGTTGGCCGCCGCGCTGGCCTACGACGGTTCCGCGGTCGACTCCGTGCACGAGAACTCCTGCGCGGCGGCGCTGTCCGCGGCGGCGGAGCCCATGCTCGACCGAGCCGCGCGGGACGGCGCCGTGGCGCCGGACGTCACCGTGGCCGACCTGATCGCGCTGGCGGTAGGCATCACCATGGCCACCGAGCACCACCCCGACCCGACCGCCCAGGCGAACCGGCTGTTCCGGCTCGCGGTGGCGGGGCTGAGTCCGGGGCTCCCGCGCCGGACGGCCCCGGCCGACGAGGTCCGGTGAACGGGCGGATGACGTGATCGACGCGCCGGGTCGGCGCACCCGCGAGATCGTCGGGCGTACCCGCCGTCAGCTACCCCGTTCCCAGAGCGGCAGCCGGAAGGTCGCGTAGGTGAACTTGCCGGTGATGCGTCCCGCCGCGTCGAAGTGGAAGACGTCCAAGCCGTGCCACTGGATCCGGCCGCCGTGGCGCAGGCGGGCGAACCAGCGCAGCGGTGCCGTCGCGCGCTTGCCGTGCGCCCCCCTCAGGTCCAGCTTGCACGCCCACCTGATCGTCGCCCGGCCGCGGGTCTCGTCGATCACGGTGTCGTACACGTCGAACGTCATCGCGCCGTAGCGACCGGCGAACTGCGGCGCGAACTCCGCCCTGATCGCCGCGAGACCGCGCAGTTCGGGGCCGTGGCCCGGCAGGTAGCGCGCGTCCTCGGCGAAGAAGGACATGACCCGGTCGAGGTCGGGGGCCGGGTCGTTGAAGGCCGCGACGAAGTCGTCGACGGTCCGGCCGAGGTCGGTGCTGCTGGTCATGTGCCTGCCGTTCGGAGCGGGGGAGGGGATGGGCGAATGTTATTAGAACACCATCTCCTTAACAAGAGAACGTTGTTCCGTTAAGCTGGGGCTAGGGTGATGGCTGTCATGGGAGCGTCGTTCCAGCGGGCCAGGCGCCCGGAGCAGAAGAACCAGCGGCGCGAGACCATCCTCGCCATCGCGGGCGAGCTCGCACAGGACTCGGGCGTCGCCCAGGTCACCCTGGGCGACATCGCCGCCGCGGTCGGGCTGGCCAAGTCCAACGTGCTGCGCTACTTCGGCACCCGCGAGGAGATCTACCTCCAGCTGACGATGCGGGAGGGCTCGGAGTGGGCCGCCGCCGTCGGAGCCGCGCTGCACGGGGCGAGCGGCTTCGCCGCGACGGCGGACGCGCTGGCCGACGCCTACGCCGACCGGCCCCTGTACTGCGACCTCACCACCCACGCCGAGACGATGCTGGAGCACAACGTCTCGGTCGACGCCCTGCGCGTCTACAAGCTGTGGGCCATCGAGACCTACTTCGCGGTGGGCGGGCGGATCACCGCCGCCTGCCCGGAGCTGACCGCCACCGACGGCGCGTCGCTGGTCATGGCCTCCAGCGCGTTCGTCGCGAAGCTGTTCCCGCTGACCCGGCCCCCGGAGGCGCTGCGGCAGCTCTACGACCGCGAACCGGAGATCGCGCGGGTGTTCCCGCCGTTCCGGCCGACGCTGCGGCGGATGATCGCCGCCACCGCGGCCGGGCTGCCCGCCACGCACTGACGTGGCGGGCGCCGGTCGGTCACGGCTCGGCGAGGACCTCCACGTACCCGTCGGCCCCGTTCACCCGGATCCGCTGCCCGTCCCGGATCAGGCGCGTGGCGCCCTCCACCCCGACGACGGCGGGCAGGCCGTACTCCCGCGCGATCACCGCGCCGTGGGTCATCAGGCCCCCGACCTCGGTCACCAGGCCCGTGATCGCGACGAACAGCGGCGACCAGCTCGGGTCCGTGTGAGCGGTGACGAGGATGTCACCCGGTTCGACGTCGGCCTCCGCCATGTCCAGGACGACCCGTGCCCGCCCCTCGACGGTCCCGGCCGACACCGGCAGGCCGACCAGCGCGCCCGCGGGCAGGTCGTCCCGCCGGTACGCCCCGGTGACGGCCTCGCCGTCCGACGTGAGCACGCGGGGTGGCGTGAGCGCCCGGTAGGACCGGAACTCCTCCTCACGCAGGCGGATGAGCGCGTCGTCGACCCGGTTCGCGCGCACGGCGTCGTGGAACTCCTGCAACGTCAGGAAGAACACGTCCTCCGCCGCACCGAGCACACCCGCCCGCACCAGCCGCTCGGCCTCGCCGAGCAGCGCCCGCTTGTAGAGCGCGTAGCGGCTGACCATCACGTACTTGGGGTACTCGCGGTACCCGCTGAAGGTCCGGACGCGGTCGATCATCCGCTTGGTCTCCTCGGCCCTGCGCTCACCGCCGGGCAGGACCCGCAGGCGCTCCAGCACCTCCTGCTCCTTCTTCCACGCCTCCTGCCGCCCCTGCTCGAAGCGCCGCCCACCGGCGCCCTGCTCGAAGTTCCTGACGTTGGTGAGGAGCACGGGCAGCAGGGTGGTGGGCCGCTCGCCCCACCGCGGCCTGGTGATGTCGATCTCGCCGACGCACCGCATCCCGTACCGGCGCAGGTAGGCCGCGATGGCGTCCCGCGCCTGCGGCCCGCCGGGGAGCGCGGCCAGCCCGTCGAGGAAGTCGTCGTCGGTGGTGTCGTCCAGGAAGGCGACGACCTCCGGGTGCGGGCGGACCACGTCCGCGACGTCGAGGAGCGCCAGCCCCATCTCCGACGTGACGTTGTGCGGGACGGACTGGGTGAGCGTGTCGGCCGCGGTCTTCTCGCCCAGCCAGTCGCCCAGGTGCTCGGTGAGCCACGCCGTCGCCTGCATCGCCGCCACGATCACCTGGAGGCTCCGCGGTTCGAACACGGCCCCGCGCAGCTCCTGGAAGTCCTCCAGGATGAAGTCGAACAGCGCGGGCCCCGACCTCGTCCGGATCTCGCGCTCCGCCGCGGCGGTGGACGCCTCGCCGCGCTCGACGAGCTCGGTGACGAGGGCCGGATCGGTCTCGATCGTCGACGGCGTGGCGCCGGGGATCCGGGCGACGGCCTCGGAGTCCGGGAGCGACGGCACGAAGCCGTCGCGGTCGAGGACGGTCCGCAGCGCGTCCCCCATCAGCGGGTCGGACGTCCCCAGCGCGTCCAGGAGGTCGGCGCGGCTGGTGGGTGAGGCGAGGTCGCGGGTGACGTCGACGAACAGCCGACCACCCGCCACGGCCATCGGCCTCCGGGTCGTCAGCTGCCACACCGAGAGCCCGAGGGGCTTCATGGGGTCGGTCATCATCTGCTGGTGACCGACGGATACGTAGACGTGGTTCTGGTCGTCGTCGGTCTCGGGAACGGGGAACAGCGTCGTGATCGGTCGGCTCTGGACGATCTGGAAGTCGTCGTCGACCAGGCACCACTCGACGTCCTGGGGGCTGCCGAGGTGCGCCTCGATCCGCCTGCCGAGCCGCACCAGCCGCACGACCTGCTCGTCGGTCAGCGCGGGCCGTTCCCGCTGGTCGGGCTCGACCGCCCGCTCCCGCGTCCCGCCCGAGGGGACGCCGTGCAGGGCGACCGCCTTGGTGGCGATCGACCTGGAGACCACCTCGCCGTCCCGCACCCGGTAGGAGTCCGCGTTCACCAGACCGGAGACCAGCGCCTCGCCGAGGCCGAACACGGCCTCGACCGAGGCGACCTTCCGGTTGGACGTCACGGGGTCGGCCGTGAAGAGCACGCCCGACGCCAGCGGGACGACCATCCGCTGCACGACGACGGCCATGCGGACCTTCCGGTGGTCGAAACCGTTGCGCAGCCGGTAGGTCACGGCCCGCTCGGTGAACAGCGACGCCCAGCACCGGCTGACGTGCCGGAGGACCGCCTCCGGGCCCACGACGTTCAGGTACGTGTCCTGCTGGCCCGCGAAGGACGCCCCCGGCAGGTCCTCCGCCGTCGCGCTCGACCGGACCGCGCAGGCGGTGCCCTCGCCGAGCCCGGCCAGCGCGTCGGTGATCCCCGCCGCCAGGTCCTCCGGGACGACGACGCCCTCGACGATCCGCCGGACCTCCTCGCTGAGCGCCCGGATCCCGTCCCGGTCGTCCGGGGCCAGGTCTGCCAGCCGGTCCAGCCGCTCGCCGATCGAGGGCTCGCTCTCCACGACCCGCCGGAAGGCGTCCGTCGTCACGCAGAAGCCGGGCGGTACGCGCACCCCCTCGATCCGCGACAGCTCACCAAGGTGCGCCCCCTTGCCACCGCCGACCGCGACCCCCGTCCGGTCCAACTCCTCCAGACCGAGCACGTGCCCGCCCGTCCGATCGCCTTCGTCCGCCCCGTCGGGCATGTCCCGCTCCTCGTTCGCACCGCTGGTCCGCGGACTGTGGTTCAGTCCACCAGCCGGGACCTGTTTCCGCGGGTTCCGGCCGCGGGCGGAGAGTGTGCGGCACGAAGGGGGTCTTGCCGCAAGACCCCCTGTGCGCTATACGTTGGAGGTGGCGGGGAGCGGGTCGCTCCTCGCCGTCGTCGTTCCCGGCCCACGCCTACCCGGCGTGCGGGACGTCGAGGTGCACCGTCCGGACCAGCACGGCGTCGCCCAGCGCGCACGCGCGGCCTGCCCACCCACGAGGACGCGTGCGGGCGGCCCGGCCGGTCGCGCGTCAGCGGCGGACGGACGCGACGAAGCCGACGGCGGGCAGCGTGCCCGCGGCGATCCGGCGTTCCTCGGCGCGGCGCACGGCGTCGAGGACGCCGGGGACGGCGGTGACCTGCTCCGTCCACGCGCCGCCGCGGCCGTTGAGCAAGCGCCACAGCACGGGCGTGGCCGCGGTGGTCGGGTCCGATCCCACGCGGTCGAGCGCGGCCAGCACGGCCGACCCGGTGTGGAGGGAGTCGTGGCCGGTGACCCAGTCGTCGAGCAGGTCACCGGAGGGGGCGTCGGCGTCGAGCAGGCCCGCGGCGACCAGCAGGGCGCGGTTGTCGTAGAGGAAGTCGGCCGCCGCGCGGTCCACGCGCTCCCAGGCGAACTCCTCGACCACGACCCGCCCGTCCGGGGCGAGCAGCGAGGCGGCGTGGGCGAGGACGCCGTCCAGGTCCTCGGCGTGGTGCAGTGATCGGGTGAACAGCACGACGTCGTGCTCGCCGGAGACGTCGAGCACGTCGGCGTGGATCACCGGCACACCGCGCGCACCCGCCGCGGCGGCCACCTCGGCGTCGCGGTCGACACCGGTGACCCGGTAGCCCAGCTCCGCCAGCGCGGCGGCCAGCGCGCCCCGCCCGCAGCCCGCCTCCAGGATCCGCGCCGGGGGAGCGGGCAGCAGCGGCGTCAGGTGGGCGAGGGAGTGGGGAACGGCGGCGGTGGTCATGTCCATCCGGCCAACCCTAGGGCGGCGGCGCGGGCCGGGCGACGGGATTGCGGAGTGCCGGGCCGCCCGTCACGACCTGCCGAGCAGCACGTCCGCCACCTGGTCGAAGTAGGGCGACACCTCGGCCGCGGTGGTGGTCGACAGCGCCTCGCCGCGCACGACCGAGCGGACCACGCTGATCCCCAGCAGCCACGCGCTGAACAGCTCCGCGCGGAGGTCGGCGTCGGGTCCGTCCACCAGTTTCCGCAGGTTGGCCACGTAGGTGTCGCACACGTGCT
>NZ_DBNGPQ010000108.1:0-5653 GCF_057122925.1 Umezawaea sp.
GCAATATTCCCCACTGCTGCCTCCCGTAGGAGTCTGGGCCGTGTCTCAGTCCCAGTGTGGCCGGTCGCCCTCTCAGGCCGGCTACCCGTCGTCGCCTTGGTAGGCCATTACCCCACCAACAAGCTGATAGGCCGCGGGTCCATCCTGTACCGCCGGAACTTTCCACACCCCACCATGCGATGAAGTGTCATATCCGGTATTAGACCTAGTTTCCCAGGCTTATCCCAGAGTACAGGGCAGGTTACCCACGTGTTACTCACCCGTTCGCCGCTCGTGTACCCCGAAGGGCCTTACCGCTCGACTTGCATGTGTTAAGCACGCCGCCAGCGTTCGTCCTGAGCCAGGATCAAACTCTCCAATAATGAATTGTTTGATCGCTCCGAACAATCACTGACATTACTGTCAGTTGTCCAGTTTGATCTCAAAGGAAACCCATTGACTGGGTTCATATAAGTTACTGGCTATTCGGCACGCTGTTGAGTTCTCAAAGAACACGCGCACACCATTTCGTTTCGCTTTGTGCGACCCGATCCGGGGCAGGTATTCGGTATTTCGTTTGTGTCTGAAGCTTAGCAACTCCGTTTTCGCCTTGTCAAATCGGCCGTTTCGGACCGTTTCGCTCAGCAGAAACCCGCTTCGCATTCAGTTTGCTATGTTCCAGAAGTTATCCGAACCGCATTTCCCCTGTCAAATCGGCCTCTTCGAGGAATCCGACCCAGCAAGGAACGCTGGTACTTCATGTAGTTCTGGGGGTTGTGCCCCGCTCCGTTCCGTTTCCGGCCCGTTCCGCGCTGGCAGGGAGAAACTTACACCCGTGTCGTCCGGGCTCCAAACCGGGGGTCCCCTTAGGCAGTCGCAGGGTCCTGACGTGCGCAATCACCCCCGATCGGGCGCGGCGCGACGCCGGGCGTCGGGATAACGTCGATCCGTGGACGTGATCGTGTTGGGCGGTGGGCCCGCGGGCCGGGCGTTGGCGGGCTCCTGCGCGGAGGCGGGACTGGAAACGACACTCGTGGACCCCCGCCCCGACAAGCCGTGGACGTCGACCTACGGCGCGTGGGCGGACGAGCTGCCGAAAGGCGCCCCGATCGCCGCGCACGCGCCGGTGACGCGCGCGGTCGGCACGGAGCACCACGTGCTGGACCGCGAGTACGTGGTCCTCGACAACGCGCGCCTCCAGGTCCTCTCCCCCTCGGTGCACGTCGAGGTCGGCAAGTCCACGAGCATCGCGCTCGGCCCTCACCGCTCGTCCGTGCGCCTGGCCGACGGGCGGACGCTGACGGCCGCGCTGGTGGTCGACGCCACCGGGGCTCCGCCGAGCCGGGGCAGGGTCGAGCAGACCGCGGCGGGTGTCGTCGTCCCCGCGGAGGAGGCGAAGGCCGTGCTGGGTGACGGCGAGGCGCTGGTCATGGACTGGCGGCAGCCGCCGGTGACGGGTGTGGAGTGGCCGACCTTCCTGTACGCCGTCCCCCTCGGCGGGGACCGGGTGCTGCTGGAGGAGACGTCCCTGGCGCGGCGGCCGGGTCTGCCCGTCGCCGAGCTGCGGACGCGGCTGGCCGCGCGGCTCGCGGAGCACGGCATCGTGCCGACGACGGTGGAGGAGCAGGTGCGCTTCCCCGTGGACCTGCACCGGACGGCGCGGTTGACGTTCGGTGCGGCGGCCGCGCTGGTGCACCCGGCGACCGGGTACAGCGTCGCCACGACGTTGACGCTGGCTCCGCTGGTGGCGGAGGCGGTCGCCGAGGCGCTGCCGAAGGGGCCTCGGGCGGCGCGGGCGGCGGCGAAGCAGGTCATCTGGTCGCCCGCGGCGAAGGTGGTGCACACGATGCGCCGCCACGGGCTGCGCGCGCTGCTGGCGATGCCGCCGGAGCAGGTGCCGGAGTTCTTCGACCTGTTCTTCCGGCTGCCGGAGGAGCTGCGGCGCTCCTACCTGTCCGACCGCGAGGACGTGGCGGGGGCGACGAGGGCGATGGCCGAGCTGTTCCGCCACGCGCCGTGGCGGTTGCGCCGAACGCTGGTGCTGGCGCCGCAGGATCGCTGACCCCGGTCGAAGAAGTCGTGAACACCTGGTGAACCACCTCGGCAGGCGGTGGGTCGACCAGGCACGATCGTCGGGTGCCCGCGTTGCTGGATGACGTCCGATTCGCGTTCCAGCCGCTGTTCAACCTCCACACCGGGGGTGTCGTCGCGGTCGAGGCGCTGGCCCGACCGCAGGACGGCGGCGTGCGGGACCTGCTGCGCACGGCCCACCGCGCGGGGTACCTGACGAACACCGACGTGGCTCTGGCCTGCCGTGCGGTCGGGTTCGCGGCGGACCACGACCTGACGCTGCCGCTGCACCTGAACCTGCTGGCGATGACGGTCGCCGACCGGCCGGAGTTCCTCGCGCCGCTCTACGGGGCGTTGCGCGACGCGGGCCGCGACCCGTCGAGCGTCGTGGTCGAGATCGGCACGCCGTACTCGCGTGCGCGGCGCGGGCTGCTGGTGCGCGGTCTGGAGCGGTTGCGCGCGGACGGGTTCCGCATCGGCCTGGACGGGGTCGGTGAGGGTGACGTGCCGCTGAGCCTGCTCACGGAGGCGCGGCCGGACGTGGTGAAGCTGGACCGCGAGGTCGTGGCCGGGCTGCCGGAGGACCCGTCGTCGACGGCGTTGGTGCAGGCGTTGCAGCACATCGCCGAGCACACCGACACGCAGGTCGTGGCCGAGGGCGTGGAGACGGAGCCGGAGCTGGTGGCGCTGCGCAGGCTCGGGGTTCGGCTGGCGCAGGGCGACCTGCTGGCGATGGCGTCGCGAAGACCGAAGGTCAACGCGACCATCTCGGCCGTGTTGAGCGAGGCGAACGACCCGGAGGCGGTGACGCACACCGGTCCGATCCGGCGGTTGGCGGGCCCTCGGGTGACGGACTTCCTGCACCCCGCGACCACGCTGCCGGAGGACGCGACGTCGGAGCAGGTGCGCGAGGTGCTGGCGGGCCAGCCGGGGTTGAGCGGTGTGGTCCTGGTCGATCCCGACGGGCGTCCGCGCTGGTCGGTGGACCGCAACCGGTTCCTGCTGTCGGTGACCGGGCCGTACGGGCACGCGCTGCACGCCAAGCGCGACGCGGCGCGGCTGGCGGACCGGCCGCACCTGGTGGGGACGGGCACGTCGGCGGTGGAGCTGCTGGAGGTCGTGGCGCACGCCGCGCGGGAGCGGACCAACGACGACCTGGTCGTGGTGGACGACGACGACCGGTGCCTGGGTGTGGTGCGGGTGGCGGACGTGGTGCGCGGGATCGCCGAGCTGAAGGTGGAGCAGGCGGCGGCGCTGAACCCGTTGACGCGGTTGCCGGGCAGCGAGGCGGTCGAGCGCGAGGTGGACCGGCGGATCATGTCGGGTGAGTTCTTCGCCGTGGGCTGGTTGGACGTGGACGGGTTCAAGCGGGTCAACGACGGGGTCGGGTTCGCCGCGGGTGACGAGCTGATCCGGGCGATCGGGCGGGGTCTGTCGGAGGCGGCGGCGGAGTGGTCGTCGGCGCAGGTGGGGCACGTCGGCGGGGACGACTTCCTGGTGGTGGCCGGGTTGGACGAGATCGTGCCGATGGCGACCGGGGTGCTGGACGCGGTGTTCGAGGTCGAGGGCATGGCGGTCACGCTGTCGTTCGCGACGCTGGTCTGCGGGGCGGGTTCGGTGCCGTCGTACCGCGAGGTGTCGCGGTTGTTGGCGCCGTTGAAGACACAGGCGAAGTCGTTGCGGGGCAGCAGTTGGGTGCTGGGCAGGCCGGGCGACGAGCGGGCGGACGTGCTGCGCGGCGAGCCGGTCGGGGAGAGCGGGTCCCCCCGACCGGCGGCGTGATCACCTGGTCGACGGCCGTGAGGCCGGGAGGCGGGCCCCGCGCTGGGCACCAGGGCGCCGCCGGTGGCCGTGCCGGCGGTGCGGGACGGGGAGCCGTGCCCGGACGCGTCGACGTCGTCGTGGAAGGAGGGGCAGATCGAGCGGGTCGAGCTGTCGCCCGCCGCCGTGGGCGGGCTGCTGGACCGGGCGCTCGACGACGCGCTCGACCAGGTGAGCCAGCGGTCGGGGAACTCGTTGCCGCCGCGGGAAACCCCGCGGTCCGGAGTGGACAGCGGATCGCTGCGGCACCGGCACGGGGTGTGGCGGTGGGCCGGTGTGGAGCGGCCGACGCGCAGTCCATCGCGTGGGCGGGCACCGAGGCAGGCGCGGCCGGTGTGCGGGACCGGGTCGCCAGCAGCGCGCTGACCAGGCGGGAACGCGACGTGGTCCGGCTGGCGGCGGAAGGCCGTTCGAGCCAGTGGATCGCCGAGCACCTCGCCGTGTCCCGGCGTACCGTCGACAACTACCGAGGTAGGGCGTGCGCGAAGCCGGGCGTCACCGGGTGTTCGGAGCCTGCTGCCGTCCTGGGCTCCGAAACTGACGCCATCCGCGCGCACAGTTCGCCAATACGCCGCATGTGCCCCGACTTCGTCACTCATAGCATTGATCGGACTACCCTGAGCACTGGGAGCCACTGTGAGCACGACCGAAGCCAGCCAACTGCCCCGTCCGCGGACACTCTTCGACAAGGCCCTCACCGTAGGCGTCGAGGAGGAGTTCCTGCTGGTGGACGCGGTGACGGGGGTCGTCGTACCACTGGCGCCCGACGTGCTGGCGGCCGATTCACCGCACGACCTCCAGGCTGAACTGACCCAGTTCCAGGTCGAGAGCGCCACACCGGTGTGCCGCTCGATGAGCGAGGTCCGCGCCTCGCTCACCACCACCCGATCGGTCCTGGGCACGATGGCGGCGGCGCACGGAACCCGCATCGTCGCCACCGGCACCCCGGTGCTGGGCGACGTGAAACCCGTTCCGCTCACGAACGACCCCCGCTACCGGCGGATGGAGGTCGAGTACGGGCGCCTGGTCCAGGACCTCACCATCTGCGGTTGCCACGTCCACGTGGGAATCCCGGACGACGACGCCGGTGTGCTGATCAGCAACCACCTGCGCCCGTGGCTACCGGTCCTGCTGGCGCTGAGCGCCAACTCCCCGTTCGCGGACGGCCGCGACACCGGCTACTCGTCCTGGCGCTACCTCTCCTGGAGCCCGTGGCCCTCGGCGGGAGCACCGCCGCACTTCAGCTCCGCCGAGGAATACCACGTGGCGAGGCGGAACCTGCTGGACAGCGGCGCCGCAATGGACCCGGCCACCGTCTACTGGGACGTGAGACTGTCCGCGAACCACCCGACGGTGGAACTGCGCGTCTGCGACGTGGCCGCCACGGTCGACGAAGCGGTCCTGATAGCCGCCCTCACCAGGGGCGTGGCGGTCATGGCGCTGAGCGCGCGGGCACCAGCGCTGGACGTGGCACCCCACGTCCTCCGAGCGGCGATGTGGCGAGCGGCACGGGACGGCGTGGAGGGAACGAACGTGGACCTCCGCACCGGCAGCCTCGTGCAAGCGTCCAAACAGGTCCAAGCCCTGGTCGAATGGGTCCGCCCAGCCCTGGAAGCAGCAGGCGACTACGACCTGGTGACAGACGCGGCGGACAGGATCCTCCTGGACGGCTCAGGCGCAGCCCGCCAAAGACGGGCCTTCCAACAACGAGGAAGCCTCAAGGACGTGGTCACACTGCTCATGCGGCAAACAGCGCACCCATGACAAGTAGCCCGACCAAGGG